>SLJD01000352.1 GCA_007135295.1 Phycisphaerales bacterium | reverse complement strand
CATCATGTTCTCGACCGCGCACCGGCCCGGGGCGCTTGTCGACGTCCTCAGCGAGTTCCGGTCGGCGTCGATCAACCTGAGCCACATCGACAAGCGCCCGAGCAGCCGGGAGAACTGGCAGTACACGTTCTTCATCGACTGTGACGCGCATCGTGACGATCCGGCGATGCAGCAGGCGATCGAGGCCGCCCGGTCGCACTGCACGATGTTGACGGTTCTCGGCTCGTACCCGCGGGCCGAGCGGGTGCTGTAAGCGGCGCCTGTGGAGCGGCGGTCGCCATCCTTCACGTGACGCGGCCGCCCGCCCGCGCGTGTGCCTACCCTGTTGGCAGGGCAGGTCCGCCGCTTCGGGGCGCGCATGGCGTGCGCCAGGCGCCGGGGGAACCGGTTCCATATCCCGTAATGGAGTGAGAAGCCGCCATGAGCACCACCACGAGGTCACTGAAGCACCACGCGGCCGTCATCTGCGGCCTGACCCTTGCCTTGCCGATCATCACCGCGGCCGCCGGACCGACTTTTCCGACCGAAGACGTCGTCGACGAGCGCGTCGGCAGCGAGTACGAAACCTTCCGCGTCGTCCGGGTCGTCGATGCCCTCGAACACCCGTGGGCGGTCGCCTTTCTGGCGGACGACCGCGTACTTATCACCGAGCGGCCCGGCCGGCTCGTGCTGATCGACGACGGCGAACGAATCGAGGTCGACGGCCTTCCCGACGACATCCACGTTCACAACCAGGGCGGCCTGCTGGACATCGCCGTCCACCCGGAGCACGAACGCAACGGCTGGGTCTACCTGACGTACGCGAAGGGCGACGCTGACGGCACCGCCACGACGCTCATCCGCGGCCGCCTTGAGAACGGGCGACTGGACGACGTCGAGCAGATCTTCACCCAGGATCGGCGCTCGTCGCCCGGCCGGCACTACGGCTCGCGCCTGGCCTTCACCGATGACGGCATGCTGCTGATGAGCATCGGCGACCGCGGCGTCGAGCCCGAACGGGCGCAGGATCTCGAAGATCATGCCGGCTCACTGCTGCGCCTCCGTGATGACGGCTCAGTGCCGGATGACAACCCCTTCGTCGACCGCGACGATGCGCACCACGAAATCTACTCGTACGGTCACCGGAACATTCAGGGCCTCGTCGTTCACCCCGAAACGAACGAGATCTGGGTCCACGACCACGGCCCCCGCGGCGGCGATCGCCTCGACCTTATCCGCGCCGGCGAGAACTACGGCTGGCCCGTCGTCAGTTACGGCCGGGACTACCGAACCGAAGAACAGTGGGGCGAAGGCCGAACCAAACCCGGCATGGTCGAGCCGATCCGCGAATTCCTGCCCACCCTCGCGCCGTCCGGCTTCACCGTCGTCACCGGCGAACAGTTCGAAAACTGGAACGGCAACTTTCTCATCGGCGGGCTGATGTCCGAGCAGGTCCGCCGCGTCCGGCTCGAAAACCACATCGTCGTCCACGAAGAAGAACTCATCCGCGGACTCATCGGACGCGTCCGCGACGTTCGCATGGGCCCGGATGACCTCATCTACGTCCTGACCGATGAAGAAAACGGCGGCCTCTACCGCCTCGAACCGGTGTCCTGACGTTCCCGGACGCGGAAATCCCGGATGCCCGAGGGAATTCCCCCGCATCCCGGAACCCGACGGATCAGATCCGCTGCCGAGGCGAACGCACGAAAGGGGTCGGCGAATGCTGCTTATTCGCTGCGCTCGCGCGGGTCGTTGTCCGGGTCGATGTAGTGGATTTCCCACGGACCGTGACTCGTAAGCTGGATCACCGTCTCGCCCTCAGCGAAGGCGTAATGCTCCATGCCCGGCGGCATGCACGTGAAGCTTCCGGCCGGAAGCTCGGTCGCTTCCTCTCGGTTGAACGTCGAGCCATGCCCGAGATTGAAGGTGCCGGAAATCACCGTCACCCGCTCGAAGTTCGGATGCGTGTGCGGGGCGATTTCGAAGCCGTCCGGCAGCTTCAGGCGCATGACGAATATCCCGCTCGATCCGGGATCGCCTTCGAGTACGGCGTATTCTGCGCCCTCCTCAAGCGAGTCCGGTCCGGGCTGCCATTCGATCTCGTCAACGGAAAGCTGGATCGCTGAATCCGGCCCGAAGGTCGTCCGCGGGTCCATATCGGCTTCATCGGCGTCGGCCGATTCGCAGCCGATGCACGACAGCAGCGTCGCAGCCGAGCCGATCAGCATCAGCCGGCACCGGAACGAACGGTCCCTTCTCAAGTGATTCATCATGCCTCTCCCTGAGTACTGGAATGCGCTGGTCAAGCCCGCATGACGCGATCGGGCTTCCATCGTCACGCTATCACGCTCCCTGGGGAGAGACCACTGTCTCGTTCAGCCTTTTCGATCACAGCCGATTCGCCGCCCTACGATCCGGCGTGTGACCCGCCGTCGCCACTCGGACAGGAACTCCCGCCATGACCGAACAGGCTGCCACCCACGCAAACCGCCTCGCCAACGAGACGTCGCCCTACCTGCTGCAGCATGCCCACAACCCGGTGGACTGGTGGCCGTGGGGCGATGAAGCATTCGACATTGCACGGCGTCAGGATCGGCCGATCTTCCTGTCGATCGGGTATTCGACTTGTTACTGGTGCCACGTCATGGAGCGCGAGTCGTTCGAGGATGAGGCCACCGCGGCCGTCCTGAACGCGCACTTCATTCCGGTCAAGGTGGATCGCGAGGAGCGGCCGGACATTGATGAGGTCTACATGGCAGCCGTGCAGGCACTCAATCAGGGTCAGGGTGGATGGCCGATGTCGGTCTTCCTCGAGCCTGCTCGGCTCAAGCCGTTTCTCGCCGGTACGTACTTCCCGCCGCGCGACATTCACGGCCGCCCCTCGTTCCGCTCCGTGCTCGAGCAGATCGCCGGCTTCTGGCGCGAGCGCCGCGAGGAGGTCGAGCGTCAGGCGGAACAGGTTGCCAGCCACGTCGCCGAGCAGCTTGACGTGTCGGCCGAGCCAGTGGGCCTCCAGCAGGGTACGGTCGATATCGCAACCGCCACGCTCATTGAGGCCGCCGATCAAGTGCACGGCGGCTTCGGCGGCGCGCCGAAGTTCCCCCAGCCGATCTTTCTCGATCTGCTTATGGAAGCCGCCTGGGACGATGATCGCGCCCGGGCGATCGTGGCCCACACGTTCGATCGCATGGCGATGGGAGGAATCCACGATCAGGTGGGCGGAGGGTTTCACCGATACAGCGTCGATGCGCAGTGGATCGTCCCGCATTTCGAGAAGATGCTGTACGACAATGCGCAGCTCCTGACCACCGCCGCCCGTCTCTGGCAGCGGAGCGGTGATCGCTACCACCGGCGGGTGGCTGAAGGCATTGTCCGCTTCATCACCGGGCGCATGGTCACTGCGGACGGCGGTTTCTGCAGCGCGCTCGATGCGGAGGTCGATTCCCGCGAAGGCTTGACCTATCTCTGGACGCGTGACGAGATCGCCGACGCCCTTCGAGCGGCTGGTAGCGCCAATCTCGTGGACTGGACGCTTGATGTCTACGGCGTTAACAACGGCCCGAATTTCAAAGACCCGCACCATCCCGATGCCGCGCCCGCCAACGTTCTGCACCTGCGTGATCACCCCTCGGCGCTCGCGGCGTCCAGCGGTATCGAACTTGATGCCTGGTACCGACGCCTCGACGAGGCCAACGCCATCCTGCTCCAAACGCGCGACCGCCGGCCGCAGCCCGCGATGGACGACAAAGTGATCGCCGGCTGGAACGGACTGATGATCGAAGCACTCGCCGAGGCCGGGCGGATCATGGAGCAGCCGGCATGGATCGACCTCGCTGCTGGCGCTGCCCGCTTTGTCCTCGAGCACATGGTCGCTGGCGACGGCACTCTGCTACGCACTCATCGCTGGGGGCAGGCGCGGATCCCCGCGTTTCTGGAAGATCACGCGTTTCTCGCCGCCGGCTTGATCGCCCTTTATCGCGCGCGGTGGCAGGGCGATTGGCTCACCCCGGCGGCAGCGTTGCTCGAAAATGCTGAAAAGACGTTCGGCGATCTTTCGCGCGGCGGGTATTTCGACTCCCGAGCCGGTCAGACCGACTTGTTCGTGCGCACCCGCAGCATCATGGACGGAGCCGTGCCCGGCGGCCAGTCCGTCATGGTCGGCAACTTGCTGAACATGCACGAACTCACTGGCGAGCCGAAATGGCGCGACCGGGCACGGCGCACCCTCGGCTCAATGAGCCGGCCGATTCACTCCACTCCCACGATCGCCGCTTGCGCTGTGCGGCACCTGCACCGATTGCTTGGCGACGACCCCCATGCCCTGGCGGACGGTGCAGCGGCGGGCAGCGGTCGCGTCGAGCCGCCGTCGATCACCATCGAGGCCGACCCGCCGCGCCTGGACTTAAGCGATTCGCCCCGGTCCGTACGAGTCCGCATCACGCCGCCGAACGGATACTTCATCCATGCCCACACGCCCGGCGTCGGTGACCGAACCGGCCTGCTGATCTTCGTTCAGGACGGCCCGGGCGTCGAGGCTGATCCCGCGTATCCCGCCGGTGACTCGCTGCGCGACGGACTCAAGGTCCACCGCGGCACGATCGAGGTTCCCGTCACGCTCACAGCCACCAACTCAGCCCCGGCGACCCGCCCGCCGCGCCTGCTCGTCCGCTGCCAGCTCTGCACAGACCGCCACTGCCTGCCACCCGACACCTATCCGGTCCCGTTGGAAATCCACCCGCGGAAAACCCCCGGGAACAAACCCCCGGAATAGTTCCGGAATAGCCCTGAACAATTCCGGAACGGTCACGGGCCATCCCGCAGGATCCCCCGGCATCGTCCAATGGCGAACCGTCCTGCCCGAAGAGGAAGCCGCCTGACGCACCAATCCTGCGCCGTAGGACACCTCACATCACCGACCGACCTGCTTCAGTACGCCCGCGCCGCCACCAATGCCCTCTACGCCGCCCAAGGCCGATGGCGCGGGCCTGCCCGTCCCATACAATTCCCGCCATGATCGACGACCGACGACACATTGCCCTCATCTGCACCGGCGGCACCATCGAGAAGACCTACGATGAACTCGCCGGCGTTCTCGCCAACCGCGTCCGCGTCCTCGACGTCATGCTCGCCTCGCTCCAACTGCACGGCGTCCGCACCGAGCAGATCGAGTTGATGAACAAGGACTCGCTCGACATGACCGACGCCGACCACGAACAGATCGTCGACCGCACCGCCGAATGCGCCGAGCGCACACACGGCGTCGTCATCGTCCACGGAACTGATCGGCTCGCCGCTACCGGCGAACGCCTCGTCCAGCGCCTCGACACCCCCGCCGTCCCCGTTGTCCTCACCGGCGCCATGCGCCCTTGGGAGATGCGACACACCGACGCCCTGCAGAACCTCACCGAAGCGCTGCTCGCCGTCCAGCTTGTCAGGCCCGGCATCTACGTCGCCATGCACAACCGCGTCCTGCAGTTTCCCGGTGTTGAAAAAGACCCCGCCCGCGGCACCTTTACCCCCATCCCCTGAAGAGGCCGTCCTTAACAGGGCACTTCAAGCAGTTGACCGTGTTCGACGTTAGGATCTGGAATAAACACGAGGCTGATTCGGGATCATACGCTATGAGTGTTTCAGACGATAGGTAGATTAGCAAATATCCAGTT
>SLJD01000152.1 GCA_007135295.1 Phycisphaerales bacterium | reverse complement strand
TCGAAGCACAAGCATCTTGACCTCGAACTGGTCTCGCCGAACGCGCTGCTCAACGAAGTCGCGCAGCTCATTCAGCCACAGGCCGATCACAAGCAGATCGGGTTGATCGTCGATGTCGATGAAGAGCTGCCGCCCATCGCGATCGACGTCAACGCGATGCACCAGGTGATGATGAATCTCTTGACCAACGCGATCGAGGCGGTCGACCGGAAGAAGGGCGTCGTCACGCTCCAGAGCCGCTTTGACAGTGCGCGGAATGAGGCGCATCTCATCGTCACCGACAACGGCTCCGGCATCGCGGAAGACATGCAGGCGTCGATCTTCGACGCGTTCACCTCAACCAAAGGGCAGCGCGGAACGGGCCTTGGCCTCGCCGTCTCAAAGAAGATCGTCGAGGAGCACGGCGGCCGGATCGCGCTGGAATCCCGGCCGGATCACGGCTCGGCCTTCACGGTGATTCTGCCCGCGGACACGAGTGAATCCTCCAATATGATGGACACCCGCGCTCCGAAGCCCATGGCCCGGACGGACCTCGACGACACGTTCTGAACCGGCAGACTCACTCGCGGGTTACTGCGGCAGGGCGGCGAGTTCGCTTCGCACCTCGTCCATCAGAGTGCTCATCATGTCGGTGCTGAAGTCAAACCTGAGTTCAGCGGTTTCAAAAAGTTCCGGCAGCGGCCGCGAACCGCCGAGCGTCATCGCCTTCTTGTAGTTCTGCAGCGCCGCCCGCTCGTCCCGCCGCGCCTGCCGCCAAAGCTGTAGCGCGCCGAGCTGCGCAATGCCGTATTCAATGTAATAGAACGGCACATCGAACAGATGGCCCTGTTTCTGCCAGAGCGCGGCGCGGTACGGTTCAAGGCCGTCCCAGCTCACATCGGCGCCGAATCGACTCATCAGGTCGACCCAGTACTGCTCGCGTTCGTCGCGGCTGTGACCGGGGTTCGTGTAGATCCAGTGCTGAAACGCGTCGATGGTCGCGATCCACGGCAGGATCATCGAAAGCTGTTCGAGCTGCGTTCGCTTCGCGCGGGCGGTGTCATCTTCCTTGTAAAACGCGTCGAGATACGGAAACGCGATCAGTTCCATGCTCATTGAGGCGACTTCTGCAAACTCGATCGGCGCCTCGCGGTAATGCAGCAGCGGCTCATGCTCGCTGAACATGGAATGAAACGCGTGGCCGGCTTCGTGAACCATCGTCTCAAGGTCACGGTGCAGGCCGGCTGCGTTCATGAAGATAAACGGCTTGCGCGACCGGTCGCGCTGGTACTGGTACCCGCCGGGCGCTTTGCCTTTGCGCGTTTCGAGGTCGAGGCAGTCCCCGCCGCGAAGCCGATCGAAGAGCCCGCCGAGTTCCTCATCCATCCGGTGAAAAAGCTTCGACGTCCCTTCAACAAGCTCTTCACTGTTCTCGAACGGGCGGAGCGGGTCGCGGCCTTTCGGGTCGACGGCGAGGTCCCACGGCCGAAGCGTGTCGACGCCGAGCGTCTCCGCCCGCTGGCGGTTCAGCTCATGGTGCACCGGCACGCACACTTTCTCAATCGCCTGGTGAAATGCCTGACAGTCGGCCGGCGTGTAATCGAAGCGGTGCATCGCGCGGAACGCGTAATCGCGGTAATTTTCGAACCCGGCGTTTCTTGCAATCTCATGGCGGAGCTTGATGAGCGAGTCGAAGATGTCCTCGATGCGTTCCCGGTCGGCGAGTCGACGGTCGGCCATTGCCCGCCACGCTTCCTCGCGGGTCGGCCGGTCGTTCTCCTCAAGGTAGAGGGCCATCTGCGGCATTGTCTTCTCTTCGCCGCGGAACTCGACGGTCATCGCCCCGCAGATCTGGTCATACTGCTGGCCGAGCTTGCTTTCCTCGGTCTGCAGGGGCACGTTCTCCTCGCGGAAGAGTTCGACGTTGACCTGCAGATCGCGCAGCAGCACCTCGTACCGGGCCGGGTCGAGTTTCGCGGCGTGCGGCGACTCGACGATCCGGCGATCGAGCTGAAACGCGACCGGTTTGAGCTTCGGCTCGACATGCTCAACGAAATCGAGATACGCCTGCTGGGCGGATTCGTCCTCGGTGTGGCACGTCATGGCGATATACAGATTCGCCATCGCTTCGCTGACCGTCGCATCGAGTTCGCTGCGGTCGAGCAACAGTCGTTGAAGGCAGTTCTCACAGTGCAGCTCACGGTTCAGCAACTGCTCGTAGAGCGGCTGAAGGTTCTCCCACTTCGTGGCATCGAGGTCGGCCGGGACGAAATCGCTGGCTGGCGCAACGCTGGTCATCACTGAATCCCCATGTAAAAAACACTATGGCAGTCGAGATGCATTACCTTATCCGCCGGATGAAACCGAAGCGAACCGCTCGACGGCCATGCGAAAGTTACGCGCCGACCGGGCTCAGCGGCGTCCGGCACGCCCGGACCGCGACGGCTGCGCAGCCGAGCTGATCGGTGATCGCGGCGGCGAGGGCCTCGGCGTGCATCGCATCATCGCAGACGACGAACAGCCCGCTGCCGCTGCCGGTCACGTGAGCCGGGCGCTCGGCCAGGGCCGCAACATCGTCCCGCACGTCCGGCAGTTTCGGGGCGATCGATGCGGCGGCGTCGGCGAGGTCGTTGAACGGCGCTTCCGCATCGACCGCTCCGCTTTCGAACCGGTCACACAGCTCGTACACCGCATCGGCGCGCATATCCGCCGGCTCGCCCATGGCGTCGAACGCGCGGTACACCTCGCCGGTCGGGCAGTACGTCTCCGGAATGACGACCGCGGCGTGAAGGTCGGGCAGTTCTTTGCGACGGGTCAGCCGTTCGCCGAGACCCTCGACGATTGCGCTGCCGCCCCGGACAAAGAACGCTGCGTCGGAGCCGAGCGTCGCGGCGATCGATTCAAGTTCATCAAGCGGCAAGTCGAGGTTGTACAACCGGTTGACGGCCCGGAGCATCGCCGCCGCATCCGCCGACCCCCCGCCGAGGCCCGCGGCGACGGGAATCCGCTTCTCGAGTTTGAGTTGCACCGGCAGCCGACGGCCGACGTGCTCTTCCAACGCGAGGTGCGCTCGGACGGCGAGGTCGCGCGTGATCGACCAATCGATCTCCGTCCGGTGCCGGGCGTCGTCGTGCCAGAGAATTGCGTATCGCGAAAGCCGATCAGGCGGCAGAACCGTGACCGTCAGTTCATCGTGCAGGTTGACGGTGATCATCCACGAACTGATCGGGTGCATGCCGTCGACCGAAGGCGGGCCAACGGACAGGGCGAGATTCAGCTTGGCCGGGGCGTGCAGGGTCAGGGATTCGCTCATCGCAGTTCCGTTTCTCACGGCGTGTTGCAGCATTCATACGACGGGGCAGGCAACTGAGGGACCGACAGGATAGGGACCGAACGGCGGCTCAGACGAGGGCGTCCGATCCATCGCGCAACCTGAAAGAACCGCCGGATTCAGCCGCCCCGGCCGTTGTTTTTGTCAATTTCCACCCAAGTTCCCATTCCGAGCGGCCGATAGACCCTGTGCCGATGGCCGGCCGCCGCGCCCCTGGAACCTGAGCCATGAACGACCTTGAACTGAAACCCGAGGAACGCGAACGCCGCAGCGAGCCACGGTCAACCGTGGACTGGCCGTGCAAGGTCTATCTGCCGCAGTCCGGCCGGTACGTCGCGGGCCAGACGTGCAACCTCAGCCGCAGCGGAGCGTTGCTTCGACTTGAGCGGTCGGTCAACCTTGCCGTGGGCGAGACGATCTATCTCGGCATTGCGTGCAAGCGGCGACAGGCGCTCATTCGCCGGGCAGACATGCAGCCGGTAACCATTCAGCGGGTGATCAACACCACCGATGACCGCCCCGCCGTGGCGGTTCGCTTTGACCTGCCCGGCGCCGCCGCCATGCGAACGGCCGCGTGACCCGCCGAGCCGCGCGAGCCTGACGCATCACACGACCACCGCCGTTCAGTTCGACGACTCGGCGAGTACCTCGATCCGCCGCGGCTCGACAAGATGCAGCCGCAGCGAGCCGTCGTACTCCCGGTTGCCGACGATGCCGACCATCTGTCCGAGCATCCCGACGAGATCGAACTCCTCATCCGGCTGTATGTAGGCGAGGGTGCGGGAGCTTTCCGGATCCTGAACGCGGAAGAGGCGCGGCAGGTCGCGGCCGTCGTAAATCGACGATGTGTTGAGATAGCCGACGATGTTGTAATCCGCCCGCGCATCGAGCGCCCGGCGTCGCGCCTCGGCATCTTCGCGATCCCGCTCCGCCCGGCGTCGCAGTTCGAGGACCTCGCGCCGGCGGTCCTGCGCTTCGATGCGAAGTTCGAGCTGCTCGATCCGCGCTTCGGCGAAGCGGCGGCGTGACGACCCTTCGTCATGCTGATCCGCGACTTCGCGGTACAGCCGCTGCAATTCGCGAAGTTCAGCCGATTCCACCTCGTCGCCGCGCACGTTCTCCAGAATGCGTTCGACATCGTCGAGCGTCAGTTCGGGCTGCTCGTCCTCTTCGTCGGCCGGCTCGTCCTCGGCAGGCTCTTCACCGGACGGCTCCGTCACAGGATCATCCGGATCCGCGGCGTCGGGGTCGGCTTCGGGATCGGTCTGCTCATCCGGATCCTCGGATGATTCTTCGTCACGGCGGGCATCTTCTTCAGATCGGGCATCGGACTCGTCGGCCTCTTCCGACCGTTCAGCGCCATCCGGTTCCTCGGACGGGGTTTCCTCGCCGGGCTCGTCCTCGGGGTCATCGCGGGGCTCTTCGTCGGGCTCTTCTGCCTCGTCGGTTGCCGGCTCGTCCGCTTGCTCCGGGTCGACGGCCGGTTCCTGCCGGCGATCAGGATCGGCTCGAAGTTCTTCCCACTGCGCGACTTCGGAGCGGCTGGCGCTTCGCACGTGCCGGGGGTTAAGCCAGCCCTCGGCGTCTTCAGGCAGACGGACAAGCTGAACGAGTTCGCGATCGGTCTCACGCGTGTCGAACCATTCCAACTCGGTCTCAGCCGGGACTCGCAGGATCGCCTTCCAGCTCTGGTTCGGATTGTTGTCCGCATCGAGATTCGGGGCGACGATGCTCGCAATGCCGAGCGTCGTCAGCGTGCCGGCATTGCGGTCGATCTCGTAGCGGCCTTCCTGGCCGCGCCGATATTTCATGTACCCGAAGAAGTCATCGAACGCCGGGCCGACAATCGCCACCCGCAGCCAACCGTCACGCTCGTCGATCACGCGGACGATGTCGCCGCGATCGATGGTGCCGAACACGTACGCCCGCGACGACGCGTTGCTGCGGACGGGCGTGTCATCCTCGAGAATGTAGTAGTGCTTCGGCGACTCGCGGCTCGGTCCGTCGTCAGCCGACGCGCTGGTGCAGACGGCGCTGATAACGGCCGCGGTCAACAGCACGGAAATCGCTTGAATGTCGCGGATTCTGGCAAACATGACCGCCTCCTCGGGTCTTGCGGTTCGAAATATTGAACGCCGGGCATGATACCATCGCATCGCCGCCGGTGCGGGCCGGCCCCACGGAGGCCGTCCCACGATGATGTCAGCGGCCGCGTCATCCTGGCATGGTCTGATCCCGTCGAACGTGCTACGCTTTGCCCCATGCCTTCAGTTCGCCAAATGTTCCGAGGACGAACATTCCGATGGATGGCGTGGTCCACCGCCACCGGGCTCATTCT
>SLJD01000373.1 GCA_007135295.1 Phycisphaerales bacterium | reverse complement strand
CTGACGTGGCCAGCATCCACTTTCCACCGACTGCCCGCACATGATGACATTTCAATATGTCAGGTTCCAGGATATCTCGTGGTGGTTCATGAAAAATGCCGCTACGGAAACCCGCAGCGGCATCATTGTTCAACGTCTGGCGTCCAGTGTGGGTCAGCTTGCCAGAACGGCTTCCAGATCGCCCGGCATGAGATCGGCCGGCGTGATTCGCGCCAGGACGTTCAGCCGCACGCGGGCCAGTTCCGATCGGGTCAGGCCCAGATTCTCCATCTCCCGGAACAATGTCTGCATGTTTCGCAGGTCGGCAAGCACTTCGCTGTAGCGTGGCGTGTTTTCCAGGAACGATACGAACGCCTGCGGATCCCGGGACTCCGCCGGGCGGCGGCGTCGGAAATCCGTCCATGCATCCGCAATGCTCCTGCGAATCTCCGCCATCCGATCCTCGACAACCAACTCGCCGGTGGCTTCGTCTCGCGCTTCGTACAGGAACAGTTCCGCATATCGATCCAGCACTCGGCTCACATTGGCTCGACGCAGGCGGTTGGCGGCAACGGCAGTCAGTTCGCCGTCTGCTTCGAGTGACGCAGGGCTGTCGTCATACATGCCCGGGCCAGCAAGTCTGGAGCGAAGCTCCTCGGCCCGAAGATCGCGGACCGTGATCGCCAGTTGCTCCAGTGCAGCCCGTTGCATTGCGGTCGGCAGGAACGGTTCCTCGGCTGCAGCCGTGTTCTCCGCCAGCCCTTCCGCATCAGCAGCCAGAGCTTCGGCGAGATTGCTGAACCCAGGGCCAGTGGCGACCAAGTCAAGCACAACGCCATCACGAACCAGCATCCCTTCGGTCACATCACCGAACATCCGCATCCCAAGGCCGCCAAGCGTTTCGTTTGCATCGGGATTCTCGCCACCGCTGGCGAACTGAACATTTCCATCCCCGATGAGTGTTGGAGCAACGAGGAAATAGATATCGCCGCCGGCGACGAAATCCACCCCGTCATCTTCGACCTGCTGCCCGTCCGCGAGCGTCACGGGACCGCCTTCGCGGGTCTGAATCATGATCTGCGGCGACATGACGGTCATATCACCCATGGCGTTCAGGTCACTGACGGTGGCCGAGCCGTTCATTGCGACGATCTCAAGGTCACCAAGGGCGGTGAGTTTCTCGCCCTGCCCCATCACAAAGTTGCCATTGATTGACACGACCTCGAGATCGCCAAGAGCAGCAATCGTGGCCACAGCGGGGACCTCTTCCCGGCCGTCGGGATTGAAACGGATGTCGCCGTCAGCACGAACCTCATTGCCGAGGATACGAACGAGGCCGCCACCGTTCGTTTCAAGCATGCCCAACGCATCAGCCGAACCAACATTTCCGCCGAATTCGAGCAATTCGTCGGCGTTGATCACGAGCGCGTAACCGCCGTCCACGGTGGAACCGAAACGCACCTCCTCACCGCTGAGGGTTGAGTCGCCGGTCAACCGAACAACGTTGCCGAAGCCAATGGTGCCTGCATGAATGTCAGCACCGATGTGAGTGACGCCTGCCTCATTCGTTTCAAGCGAAACGAGCGGCACGAGCAGTCCAACCGGCCCATCAAAATCGCTGACTCCTTCGGTCTCAAGGCGCAGCGAACCGTCGCCGTCGACCTGGTCGGCAAAGCGAATATCACCCGCCTCCAGACTCGCCGCCAGGATCTCACCGTCGATCATGACCGCTCCGAGATAGACCTGATCGCCGGTCGTCACGACTGACCCGCCTTGAAGCAATGCACTGCCGTCCACCTGAAGGGACTGAAGGGCCCGTTGCCCGCCGACGGCGTCCGCAAACGTTACGTCACCTTGGACGGATAGCGTCTGCCCACCCTCATCCGCTGCATCAACGCCACTACCGAAAAGCAGGGAGGATCCCTGAACCAAAGTGTCATTGCCGACAGTGACGTTGCCCTGGTAAGACTGCGTCCCGGTCGTGTTCACCAAGCCGCCATACAGCCCGGCTGAACCGGCAACATCGAGATCGCTGAGTGCTCGCGTGCCGCCCACTTCACCGTTGAAGAACACGCTGGATTGCACGTCGAGCGACTGCATTCCGGCTGCGGCTGCGTCTACGCTGTCACCGAAGTACACTCCGGCACCATTTATCGTCGTGTCCGTCCCGAGCGTCACCGCACTGTGATAGGTCTGCGTGCCCGTCGTCCGTACGAGCCCGCCGTACAGGTTGGCAGCACCGGATACATCAAGCGAACTGAGCCGGCGGGTCTCGCCAACCGCCCCGCCGAAGAGAGCGTTGCTGTTGACGAGCAGGGATTGCGCGCCGTCTTCCGCCGCATCAACCGAATCATGAAAGGACACACCGATGCCCTGCATGAGCAGGTTATTGCCAAGCGTCACCGCCCCTTCGTAGTTCTGCGTGCCGCTTGTACGAACCAGTCCACCGTACAACCCGGCAGAGCCGGCGACGTTGAGATTGCTCAGAGCCCGGACTGATCCCACGTCATCGGAGAAGAACGCACTGCCCTGTACCTCCAGTGCCTGCATGCCGTTTGCTGCGGCATCAACTGTGTCGCCAAAGTACACGCCAGCCCCGTGCATCGTGGTATCGGCGCCAAGCGTGACCGCACTGTGATACGTCTGCGTGCCGGTCGTGTGAATATCCCCGCCATAAAGTGATGCCGCGCCTGAAATGGTCAACGCACTCAGTCGTCGTACGCTCCCCACCGAGTCATGGAAGATCGCGTTGCTGTCGATCAGCAGAGACTGCTCACCGTCCGTCGCTGCATCGAGCGAGTTCATAAGCGATACGCCCGCCCCCTGCATCAGCAGATCACTGCCCACCGTCACGGAGCCGTGATATGTCTGCGTCCCCATGGTACGGACGAGATCGCCGTAGAGACTCGCGGCTCCATCGATGGTCAGCGAGCCAAGTGCATCGGACTGGCCAATGTCTCCCATGAGAAGTGCACTGCCGGTCATCGCCAATTGCGGACTCGTCCCTGGAGCCGCATCAATCGTGCTGAGCGCCTGCACACCGCCTGCATTAAGCGTCAGTGTTTCGCCAATGACGGTGGGGTCATGCAGTACAAGCTGCGCCGATGCCGCAACATCGGAATTCAGATGGATCTCATCCCCCGAAATCGAGACGGCCGCCCCGTCAATCACACCGTCGTGCTCAACGATTCCACTGGTGGCGGCGAGATCGATCTGGCCTCCCTCGCTTTCCAGTGAGCCGGTGTTCCGAATCGCCAGGGAGTACACATCCCCGGAACCGAGGACGATCTGGCCTCCGTCCGCTCGAATGGTACCGGTGTTTTCGACAGCCGGACCGTTGCCCCCTGTACCGCCTGCCACCAGACCGCCTGTCGCGCCGCCATTGGTGATGTTGACCTCGTCTAGTTTGACGAACAGCTTGCCGTTCATCTGCCCGAGGTAAACTTCATCGTTTGCGGCGAGCAGCGTCACCATGCCCCCGCCTTCGACATCGATCAGACCGTGATTGGCAACGCGGTGCCCGATCATGTGAGCGAACTCAGCGTTGATCACGCCCTGATTGATGACTTCGCCCTGGACATCGGTGAAACGATTGTTGCCATCCAGGAAGTCCTGCTTGGTCATGTTCGCGGCCGCGGCGTAGATGCCGCCGACGTCGACGAATGAATCCGGGCCGAAGTAGACACCCGCCGGATTGACGATATACACCACGCCGTTGGACCAGAGGGACCCGTCAATGAATGACCCGGGGCCGTCCACCGTGTTGAGGATGCGAGCCGACCCGTCGGGCAGGAAGAACTTGACAGTGTTGTCCGCACCGATGCTGAAGCTGTCCCAATCGACGAAGCTGTCCATCTGAGACGCTTCAATCTCCATGACTCCGCCGCCGGGAGTCTGAATCACGACTCCGGGCCCTGGATCGGCCCCTTCAGGAAGTTGCGCTGCCGCCGGACCGGCCAGCATCGCGCCGGTCAGCACAGCAGTGTTGGCCAGAATTGCGCTCGGCCCGATGCGAAACGTTTGAGTTGATTGAGTCATGATCGTCTTCCGGAATCCTGGTTGAAGTAAGCGTTTGCTCACTGGTTGTTGACAATACGATATTATCACACCGCCGACATGACCAATCGGCGAGCGGCAGCCCAACCGCGCCTTCAGACCTGCCAGGGACAGGCAGGACAGAAGCCATCGAGTTATTCAGGCCTCCCGCCGACGACGATTGCCTGTCAGCGCCGCCAGCCCCAGGATCGCAAATCCGCCCGGAACAGGAATTGTGGTCAACTCGATCGACCAGGAATCGAGCATGCCGGTGGTCCCGGCAGCGGAATCGCCGATGTAGAGCGTCCAATTGCCCGATGCCGATTCGCCATGTAGGTCGGACAGCGTCAGATCACCCTCAGCTCCGTCCGGGAACGGCATGTAGTTGTCCGGGCTCCCGTTGGCTGGATCACCGATAAAATCGCTGCTGCCGAGGCCGAAACCCATCATCTCTGAGAAGACCCCGCTCTGCGCGTTGTCATCATACGTGATGGCAAATTCGGAACTGAGATTCGATGAATCCCCACCGATGATCGAGCCGTCGTCAGGCACTCCCGGCAGGCCGGGCCGATTGAGTAAGGTCACCATCGTCCCCTGCGGCGAACGGAGCTTGATCGTCAGATCGCCGACAAATGTGTGATCCATCGCAATCGTCACGTTGACATCCGTGATGAGTTCAGCGCCGAGTTCGGCCACCCCGATCGTGTGCGCGGACATCGATTCAACGCTGCCGTCGTATGCGCCGTCCATTAACTCAAGGTTCAGGTTTGACGCGGATGCCCAGTTGGTCGTCAGGCCAGCGTGGGCCGAGGTAGCGAGGCCAATAGCCATCGCCATCCCGATCGCTACAGCATACCGCTCAGTTCTTCGATGCATCATGTCGTCTCTTCCTTGCGTCTGCTCGCTTGACATCACCACGGTGGCGCGACCGGCGCGATCCATCACGCCGTCAATGTTGGCCTTGTCCCGTCCCACCCGAACTGGTGCGTCAAGTCGTGTCTCATGCGAGGCTCTGGTCTCTGATCTCTCTGATTCACTCAAGCTGGCGATCGTTTTCGACAGGATACTCGCCATGAGGCGAACCTGAAAACAATCGTCTATCCACTCTAAGCGTAACGCGAAGATCAGCGGATGCAACTGGTTTTCGCCCTATATTCAGGTCGACCGCCCGAACAAGCACGCCTGGACACCACACAACTACCGTACAAGAATGCGCGGCTTGCCCGCCTTCCCAGCTGTGGGGTTCGTTGCCTCAGGGGTACCCATCGCTCATCGCCCCACCGTCTTCGATTGCCCCTGCTGTTCCGGTCCGATACGATAAGGCACACCCGGCATGTTCCGGGACAGCACGGCATACAAAGGAAACGTCATGGATCGCGACCGAATGGATCAAGAACGGCTGGCGGAAATGCGTCAGTCGGAACTGGGTGAAAGCAACGTTAACGAAGAATTTGTCGACTTTCTCAAGAAATGGGGCCCCACAGCACTCATGGTGGTCTTGGTCTCGCTGATCGCCATCTTGGGCTGGATGCGTTTGCAGCAAAGCCAGCAACAGAAGATCGACGACGCATGGATGGCGCTCGCATCGAGTTCAACACCCGCCGCACTGGAAGACGTGGCCCGCGACCGTCGGCATTCTGACGTCTT
>SLJD01000452.1 GCA_007135295.1 Phycisphaerales bacterium | reverse complement strand
CTGGCTTCAAGGAATCACCATGAAGCATCAATGGGAAGAAAGGCATTGCTGAACCAAACACATCACCAGTTTTTAAAAAACAAGGGAGCAAGCAAAATTGCTACCCCACACAAATGGGGGGGCAACTTCACTCGAGATAAATCAAGTCCGTCCGACTGGTGCAGAGGTTGGCGATTGAATTCGGCCTTGACACAGCGAATGATCGGCTATCTGGATCTGCCATCAGGCCTGGCAGGCGATATGTTCCTCGGATGCCTGGTGGACGCAGGCTGGCCCGCCGACGAGCTGCGCGACGTCTTTCGCCGGCTCAACCTTCCCAGCCAGGAATGGTCCATCGACGTATCCTCCGTCATGAAGGGCCCGATCCGCGCGACCGCCGTCCGCCCTCGCGTCAAAGAAGGCCACGCCCATCGGCACCTGCGTCACATCTGCCAGATGATCTAGGATGCCGATCTGCCCGACGCCGTCAAGCAACGCGCCATCGCCGTCTTCACACGACTCGCCGACGCCGAAGCCACGATCCACGGCTCCACCATCGAGGCCGTCCACTTCCACGAGGTCGGCGCGCTCGATGCCATCATCGACATCGTCGGCACCGTCGCCGGGATGCAAGCCCTTAACATCGAGAAGCTCTATGCCGGCGCCCTGCCACTGCCCGAAGGCTGGACCCAATCCGACCACGGCGCGATCCCCCTGCCTGCCCCGGCGACCCTCCAGATCCTCGCCGCCGCCACAACGCGCCCCGCCCCAGGCACCGCCGAGCTCGTCACCCCGACCGGCGCCGCCCTCCTTGCCGAGCTCGCCCGCTTCGAGCAACCCCCCATGCGTCTGGCAAAACTCGGAACCGGCGCCGGCACCAACGACTTCGACTGGCCCAACATCGCGCGCCTCTGGCTCGGCGAGCCCGAGCAGACCGATACCTCATTAATCAAGCTCGCGACCAACATCGACGACATGTCCCCTGAGCTCTATGCCCCCGCCTGCCGAAGCCTCGAAAACGCCGGCGCGCTCGACGTCTGGCTCACGCCCGTCCAAATGAAAAAGCAGCGCCCCGGCGTCGTCTTGAGCGTCCTCGCCCCGGCCGACCGCGAGGCCGAGCTCGCTCACATCCTCCTGCGCGAAACCACCACCCTCGGCGTCCGCGTCGAGCCCGTCCACCACCGCTACGTCGCCCAGCGCCAGATCCGGCCCGTTCAAACAACGTACGGCACCGTCCGCGTTAAAACGAAAATGCTCGATGGCCAGGCCATTGGGGTCATGCCCGAATATGAAGACTGCGTCCAATGCGCCAGGCAGCATAACGTGCCCACGCGCGATGTTTATGAGACCGCCATTCAAACCGCTTGTAATTCCTGATGAAAGGGAGGTTCCTATGATCGAAATCCTGACCGTACTGGCCCATGACCAGCCCGTGCCGCATTGGCGTCTGGGCGATGTGATCATCTATATCCCGGTCGTGCTGGCCGTCGCCCTGGGCATCGCGGCATTCGCTTTTCGGAGGCCCTTGCGCCGCTGGCTCGCTCGCAGAGCTCGCTGATTTGTCCTCCACACCAGCTCGCTTTACCGAACACAGCAATCCTGACCGCGCCGCGATGAATGCCGCATTCTCGGTTGCAGGAGGTTGGATGCAGACGCTCCACGCGTTACGCTTGTATGACGGTACGGTTGCTAACGTCACCCAGCCGCTAACCCGCACAACCGGGCAACCTTGATCGCGTCACCCGCTTAATGAACCAACGCGGAGATTCCGATGAACATGCGACCTCTCTGGATTGCTTCGTGGCTCGCCGGTTGTGCCGGCTCGCTTGCCCTAGCCGGATGCCTCGCCGCAGGCCCCATTGAGCAGGACCGTACCAATCGCGCCACTGCGAACCCCTCCGTCCACGAAGTCGATCATGACACCCACTGGCTGATCATCGGCGGCGGCTCGCGCCCGACATCCAACCAGTTCTCGCTGGAAAGCAACTTCCTCTACTACCAGCGGCTACTCGATCAGACCGACCTGCCCAGCGTTCTGCGGCACTTCCTCTTCGCCGATGGGGGCACCGATCAACGCGATCTTCAGTATCGCCTTGACGAAGACCAGCTATCCGAGCAAGACCGCATGCGCCTTACCCTCGCCCAGATCATGGGTCAAACCAACGAAATACTCAACCGCTATCGCGCCAACCAGGTCCCCGATCTCGCCGGCCCCGCCTCGCGCGAACAGATCCACGGCTGGTTCGATGAAAAGGCCGATCAGCTCCAATCCGGTGACCGCGTGTTCATCTACTTCACCGGCCACGGCATCGGCGGCACCGACGACGACAAGCACAACACCACCATGCAGCTCTGGGACAGCAACTCCGCATACCGCATGTACGAGCTCGCCGATCAGTTCGACAAGCTACCCGCCGACGTTCAGATCATCATGCTCATGGTCCAATGCCACAGCGGCGGCTTTGCCCACATCATCTTCAATGACGGAAAACCCGCCAACGGCCTGGCCGAGCAGACCCGCATCGGATTCTTCGCCACCATCCCCGAGCGACTCGCCGCCGGATGCTCGCCCTCGGTCGATGAAGCCAACTTCCAGGAGTATTCCTCTTATTTCTGGGCCGGGCTCTTCGGCGAGAATCGCATCGGCCAGCCCGTCCAGACGCCCGACTTCAACGGTGACGGCCGCGTCAGCCTCGCTGAAGCACACGCCCACGTCCTGCTCACCTCACGCACCATCGACATCCCCATCACCACAAGCGACGCGCTGCTACGCCAATACTCCACCATCCAGGGCGATGACGTGCTCGGCGAAGACACCGACTACAGCCTCATCCGCGACCATGCCGAGCCTCATCAGGCAGCCGTGCTCGACGGCCTCAGCGACATGCTCGAGCTCACCGGCAGCGACCGCATCGCCCAGGCACAACGCAAAGCCCAGGCCATCGAGCAGCAGCGCGAAGACCTCGCCGAGCAGCGCGACGAGCTACGACAGTCCCACAATCGCCATCGCCGCCGCATCGCCAATTCCCTGCTTCACACCTGGCCCGAGCTCCGCAATGCCTGGCATCCCGTACTCCCGGAACTGCTCGAAACCGACGGCCCGGAGATGATCCAGACCATCGAATCCCACCGGGCCTACGATCGCTTGCTCGAAACACGCCAGCGAATCAGCGAAATCAGCCATGAACGCCACCAGCTCGAAGTCGACTGGGTCATGCACCAGCGATTCATCTACACCGCCAAAAGCGTGCTCAAAGCCATCAACCTGCCCGAAGTCGCCGACGAACAGATCGTCGAGCACTACCATCGCATCATCGACGCTGAGAACGCCGTGCTCGCCTTCTGATACGCCGCTGGCTACTCGTAGATGGATCGTAACTCCCAGACATCAACGGAAATCACCCGTGCGGGGTCACCGGTTGCATAAATTGACAGATCCTGTTGGTCCGCATCGGGAAGAAACAAGTTCGCGATTTGAACGCGGCCGTGGTTCGCGAACACTTCGACGGAAGTGCGATCGACCAGGATGCGCAGCGTGATGCGATTATCAATCGGGTCCAGCGGCGCCTCGCTGCCCAGTGCCGTCAGCGTTCGCTCGCTGAGATCGTATTCAATCGCGTGGCCGCGGATGCTTGTGCCGACGACTTCCGTGTCATCGCCGAGCTCGAACGTCAAGGCGATGTCGTAGAGTTCGCCTTCCGGGCCGCCCAGCACGATCTCTTCATTCACCTCAAGATCGGACCATGCGTGGTGACGCTGGCGCAGCCCTTCAAGCTCGGCAACAGGCTCAAAGTGCAGGCGGATGCCCTCGGGCGTGGTGCGCAGTGATAGCTCGCGGGGGATGCTCATTTGCTGGTTGAACGGCATGTCCGGATAGCTGACCCGACGATCGCCTGTGCGCGGCGGCGCACTGCGCATCCACGCGATCTGCACGCTTCGTGTGTCGCCCTCCGGCATCGTGGTGAACGTCTGCCCAGCGTAATCGTTATCGCCGAACACGCCTTCGAGCACCTCGGTCTGGGGGATGAATTGCTCGCCATCGAAGTCGGCGATGATGTAATTGCCCGCAGCTTCCCAGAAAACCCATCGCGTGTCGTCCGGATCGCCGTCGACGGGCAACTCAAGAAGGTCCGGGCACTCGTAGCCGTCCGGGAACTGGAATTCGCTCAGCGTCGTCCATTCGCGCAGATCGGTCGATCCCAAAAGGTCGAAGCGGTCGTCACGGATCCAGAGGGTCATGATCCACTGCTCGCTGGGCTCATGCCAGAAGACGTTGGGGTCACGATTGCCACCGGCGATGTGCTCGATCACGGGGTTGCCCGAATACTTGGTAAAGGTACGTCCCCCGTCGGTGGAGTAGGCGATCGACTGGGTGAAGGGTTGCCCGGCAGCCTGAGGCAGTTCTCCGCCGCCGGCGGAGGTGTAGAAGAGGACGATCGGGTCGTGCTCTTCCGTGGCCCAGCCCGTGCTGTTCTGATAGTCCACAATGCCGCCGCCGGAAAAAATCCTGCCCAGCTCGTCGGGGTACAGTGCAGCACGGCGTTGACGCCAGTGGATCATATCCTCGCTGACCGCATGGCCCCAAGTCATGTTGCCCCATTCCGTGCCGTAAGGGTTGTGCTGAAAGTACAGGTGGTAGAGCCCGTCGTAGTAGAGCATGCCGTTGGGATCGTTGATCCATCCACGCGCCGCGGTGAAATGAAATTGCGGGCGGTATGTCTCGCGGTAGAGCTCGTCTGCCCCGGGCAGCTCGTCCTCGATCCGGACGCGCTGCAGCAGCGTGTCTTCGCCCAGATCTTTAATCTCGATGCGGACCGTCTGGTCGATCCAGTCATGAAGCTCCGCGTAAACCCAGATGTCGGGCTCACCCGGTGCCAAGGCAATACTGAACTCGCGCACCTTTTCATCGCCAACGTACAGGCGCACGATGTGCTCGGCAGCATCGTGTTGCCCCGGCATGTGCAGGTACGGGCCATCGACATCCAGCTCGCGTATGGCGTGCGGGGCCACGCGCTGCTCGTCGGCCTGGGTATTCTGAGCAATACTGATGTTGCAGACGTAGCCAGCGTCGGCGGCGGCCGACAGATCGATACGCCGCTCGTCATGCTCGGCCATGAGCCCCGAGCAGCCGCCGAGCGGGACGGTCGTGAACACGAGCGCCAGAAACCATCGCCAGTTCACCATTGTCCGTTCCTTTCGCAAAGTTCCATAAAGCCCAGAATGTAACGAACGCCCGTGTATTGAGGAAATTCAATTTATGTTCCGTCCGACTGGTGCAGAGGTTGGCGATTGAATTCGGCCTTGGCAAGGCGAGTTTCCGGCTTCCAAGGGTGAATTCAGGGCACCGGATTCAAACTACGTAAACCTTTGATGCTTGGTGATGAGGTGGAGGGATTCGTCAAGTTTCATTTGTCGGCGTCTGACAAAGGCGGTTGCGGGGATGTCCGGGTCGGTTTTTCTCCATAGGGTGAGAACCGTACCGCGCATCAATGCGAGGTTGGCAGCCGTATTGCCGGTGCGGCAGCGGCACTTGTCCTCAAGGAAGGCCATTCCGTCGCGAGGGTGGTGATTTTTGTTTTCAACGTTCCAGCGACGACGGATTTCAGCGGCCAGATCCTTATGGCAGTAAAGAGCGTCACCGGAAACGGTCTTTGCTTCGAGCGCCTCATCCGGGAGCGATTCAAGCAAGATGTCGGTGAGCTTTTGTTCCT
>SLJD01000024.1 GCA_007135295.1 Phycisphaerales bacterium | reverse complement strand
GTGGAAGGACATTCTCGACGAGATGGCGTACCACATCACGACGACCGGCGATGCGGACGTCCATGTGATCTGCCCGGACCAGTCGTGCGTCAGCGAGGTCGAGCATTTCATGATTCAGCTCGCCGGCGCGGACCCCGATCGTGTGCATATTGAAGTCGCGGCCACGGATTCGATCTGGATCCGCGACTACGGCCCGCGTTACGTCTACCAGGACGACGTGCGCGTCATCGTCGATCACACGTACAACCGCCCCCGGCCGAACGACAACAACGTGCCGGCGTTCTTTGGCGACGAGCGCGGCCACGACGTCTACGAAATTCCCCTCGTGCATGGCGGGGGCAACTACCACCTCGATTCGACGGGATACGGCTACACGACCCGGCTGATCAATAACGAGAACCCGGAACTTTCCGAGCAGGAGATCGCGGACCTGTTCGAGGCGTATCAGAACCTCTACACGTTCTTCTGGGACCCGTACCCGTCGTACATCGACTCGACCCAGCACATCGACATGTGGATGCAGGTCATCGGCGACGATGCCGTCGTGATCAGCGAGTGGCCGGCGAACCCGAACTCGACGCAGGCGCAGATCAGCGATCAGGCGGCGTCGGATTTTGCCGACCGCGGGTACACGGTTCATCGCGTGCCGGCCCGGCGGCTGAACAACGGCCACTACACCTACACGAACGTCGTGATGTGCAACGACCTCGTGATGATCCCGCAGTACTCGAACACGACCATGCTGCCGCACAATGACGAAGCCCTCGCGGTCTGGGAAGAGGCCCTGCCCGAACACGAGATCGTGCAGATTGATTCGCAGGCGATCGTGACGTATTCGGGCGTGCTTCACTGCATCGTCATGCACATGCCGGCCCACCTCGGCGGGGAGAACCCGACGGCGTACCTCGAATCGCCGCGCGGCGGCGAGGTCTGGGATCCCGGCGATGTGGTGCCCATCGAATGGGCGTCCGATGACCGCGAAGGCGTGACTGACGTGGACCTGCTGCTTTCAACAGACGGCGGAGCGAACTACGACCACGTCATCACGGAAGGCATCAGCGACTCCGGCCAGTTCAACTGGACCGTGCCGGACCTCGCCACCGACCAGGCCCGCGTCCGAGTGGTCGTACACAACGAAGCTGGCTTGACCGGCAGCGACGAGAGCCCAGCGGACTTCACCATCGACGGCGAGCCGGCCGCGATTCCCGGCGACCTGACGGGTGACGGCGTGGTCGGCGGGGCGGACCTCGGCATACTTCTCAGCGAATGGGGGCCGTGCGCGGACCCCGACGATTGCCCGGCCGACCTCACCGGCGACGGCACGGTCGACGGCGCCGACCTCGGCGTATTGCTTAGTAACTGGACGAACTGAGGTTACAGGAAACAGCAGCCGTTTCTCACGCTCCCCGTCGGGTTTCATCATCGCGGGCGTGATCGGGGGGGGTGGTGCAACCACGGTTCGGGGCAGTATGTAGTGAAAAAGTAGAATGCAGGGAGCAGGGCCGAGCATACCTCGTCGGCTCGGCCGTCTCGTTGGGGATTGGCTCCGCGGAGCCGGAAACGAAAAAAGGAGCAAGACATGCGCACTGCACACCTGTCAACGGGAGCGTTGTTGGTCTCCTCGCTCGCCGTGACCGCGTCAGCCGACGAGGTCAAAATCGTCAACGTCAAGGATGAAGGCCACCCCGATCACGGGCGGGCGGCAGTTGAAGCGTACGATGGCGTGCTGCCCGCCCAGCGGGAAGCCGGCGGTGGAACGGTCCCGCAACTGTCCGGCTTTCCGGTGGAAATGGGAACCCTCGACACGTTCACGCCTTCACGCGGCCTGGCGCTCGAGGACATCACCGGCGACGGCAAGCTCGAAATCGTCGGCTCCAGCACCGACAGCCAGGTCTACGTCTGGGATCACACCGGCCAACTGCTCCCCGGTTTTCCCGTCTCCACCATCGGATGGGCGCAGAACGCCCCCTCCGTCGGCGATGTGACCGGCGACGGAAACATGGAGATCGTCCAGACCACACGCGGGACCACCGGTGGCGGGCGACTGCACGTCTTCGACAGTGAAGGCAACGAACTCGACGGTTTTCCGGTCAACCTTGACGACGGCAACCTGAGCCACCCTTCCCTGCACGATCTGAACGGCGACGGCACGCTCGAAATCATCGTCGGCCAGCGCGACTGGCCCGTCGGCCACCTGCACATCATCAACCACGACGGCACCGCGTGGAACGGCAACTGGCCGTTCGAACTTGATCACGTACCGACCGGCACCGCCGCCGTCGGCGATGTCACGAACAATGGCGAGCTCGAAATCTTCTACCTCTCGTTTGACAGCGCCTATCTGCTCAACCTCGATGGCGAGCCGCTGCCCGGATGGCCGCTTCAGATCGAGGATGCCGCGTTCAGCTTTCAGTCCGCTGCCCTGGCCGATCTCAACGACGACGGGAACCTTGAGATCGTCGTCGGCGCGCACCAGGACAATGCCGGGACCTACGTCTTCCATGCCGACGGGACGCTCATGTCCGGCTGGCCGCAACTCGCCGGCACGTGGACGTTCTGCCCGCCCACGGTGACCGACCTGACGGGTGACGGCAATCTGAACATTCTCAGCGGGCGGGCCGGCAGCTTCGCCGGACCCAACCCCGGCTTCTGGGCGTGGGAGACCGATGGCGAGGTCCTCCCCGGCTTTCCCTACACCGTCTCGCCGTCCGGCGGTTCCGAGGGCCCGCTCACCGTGGCCGACATCAACGGCAGCGGAACGAAGGAGATCTTCGCTGACTCCAACGTGATGGAGGACGGAGAGGGCTTTCTCTTCGGCGTCGATTCCGAGGGCAACGATCTGCCCGGCTTCCCGCTCCGGCCGCAGGGGTTCACCCACCTCAACGGGGCGATGATCGGCGATATCACCGACGACGGCACCTACGAACTCGCCGTAATCTCCCGCCTGGACACGACCGCTTACGTCAACGTCTACGACCTTCCCGATGAATACGTGACGCAGGGTGACGAGTGGCCGACGTACCACCGCCGGAACACGCGAGGCGGCCTGTTCGACGTGATCGAATCGATCGTCGGCGACCTGACGGGCGACGGCACGGTCGGCGGGGCGGACCTTGGTATCCTGCTCAGCGAATGGGGGCCGTGCGATGACTGCGATGACTGCCCGGCGGACCTGACCGGCAACTGCTCGGTTGGCGGCGCCGACCTCGGCGTCCTGCTGAGCAATTGGACGAACTGAATCCGCCAATAGCAACCGTCGAAACGAAGACATTCGGCCGCTTGCGCCCGCGTTTCCGAACGCGGGCGTTTTCTTTCCTGCGGCCGGCGTTTCGGGTGTGGCATCACGGGCCGTGATCCGGGCCATGTTCGATGGGTGTCAATCGATCAGCGCAGAAAAACGCCCCCGGCGGTGCCGGGGGCGTGTGCGTGCGATTTGAATGTCGCCGGGCGTGGCCCGGCATGGCGCGATGGGGTGCGACGGGATCAGTCGCAGTCGCCCCATGCGGCGAGCAGCGTGCCGAGGTCCGCCCCGCCGACGTTGCCGTCACCGGTCAGGTCCTCGGGGCAGTTGTCCGGATCGCTGCATTCGCCCCACGCGGCGAGGAGCGTGCCGAGGTCCGCCCCGCCGACGCTGCCGTCACCGGTCAGGTCTTCGGGGCAGTCTTCGCCGCAGACGTCGCAATGCTGCTCGGCCGCGTCGGCGCAGACGCTGTCCCAGGTCACATCGCAGCAGAACGAGTCCATGTCGCAGACCGTCTCGCAGCACGTCTGGTCATCGCAGTACGGCGTGCCGTTGCTTTCGCAGCAGTCGCCGGTGTACGACTGGCCGCAGTTCGTCTCGGGCAGGGGGCTGGCGATGGCCATGGTCATCTCGGCATTCCACGGGGTGGTGTCGAGGAGTTCCGTGGCCTGGCCGGTCTCGAGGTCCCACTCGACGTAGGTGCCGGCGCCGCCGCCATGGTAGAGCGTGGCGTAGAGCACGTTGGTCGAGCGATCGATGCTCATGCCCTGGGCGAAGTTGGTGCCGGCCATACCGTGCTCGCCGATGAACGACGTGCCGGCGGTGCTGCGACTGATCTCGATCAGGCCGTTCTCGGTGATCGAATGGCCGAACATCCGGCCGAAGTTGTCAACGGCGATGTCGATGACGGTTCCGGCTTCGTCCGGGTAGTCGCCGACGAGTTCGGTGTTGGCGTTGCCAAGGTCGATCGTGTAGAGGCTGCTCGAGGATGAGACGTACACCGTCTCGTCCGGCGCGAAGGCGATGCCGCCGATCGTTGATTCATCCTCGGCATCGCCGGAGATCTCGCCGATGGGATGGAAGTCGCCGGTCGAGTGATCCACGATTCCCAGCACGTTCGGCTCAGGATCCGGATCGATGGCGTAGAGCGTCTGGCCGTCGAGGTCGAACTCCATGGCGAAGGGCCGCCAGTCGAGGTCCTCGGCGATGAACGTGCGGTCATCGATGTCGTTGATGTCGATCGGGAACGTGAAGAAGTCGTTCTCGCCCCGCATGTCGAAGGCGTAGACGAGGCCCTGCTCGACCGAGCAACTGTCGCAATGCTCGACGGCGGCGCTGGCGCAGATGCTGTCCCAGGAGGAGCTGCAGCAGAACGCATCCATGTCGCAGATCGTCTCGCAGCACGCCTCGTCATCGCAGTACGGCGTGTCGTTGGAGACGCAGCAGCTTCCCGTCGCCGCGTCGCCGCATTCCATGCAGGTGACGCATTCCTGCTGCGCGGCGGATGCGCACACGCTGTCCCAGGACACATCGCAGCAGAACGGGTCGTCGTTGCAGATCTGGTTGCAGCATGACGCGTCTTCGCACGCCGGCGTGCCGTTGGATTCGCAGCAGTCGCCCGCGTCCGCATCGCCGCATTCGAGGCAGGCGTCGCACTCATCCTGGGCGATTTCGGCGCAGAGACCGTCCCATTCGGTCTGGCAGCAGAACGGATCGTCGCTGCAGACCAGCTCGCAGCACTCGGCATCGTTGCAGCCGACGGTGCCGTTCGCCTCGCAGCAGTCGCCGCTGCCCGGGCAGGCGGCGTCGATCGCGCAGATGCCCTGGGGGTTGCTCAGCGCGGCCTGCAGGCCGGGGTGATCGATCGCCGTGCCGCGGTTCGCGCCGCCGTCGCTGTGGCAGCCGGCGTGCGAGTGGATGCCGATGACGGTTTCGGTGCTGAACATGTAGATCGCCGAGCCGGAGTTGCCGCCGGTCGTATCGGCGCGATGCTGGATCGTTGTCCCGGGCTGGCCGGTGAACGGTCCGTTGTTCCAGGTCAGGACGTTATCCCACTCGTTGGGCGCTTCCGTCTGGGTCGTCGAACCGTACCCACGCAGGCGGAGCGTCTGGTTGCTCGGGGACGGGACCGAGCTGGCCAGCGTGTACATTTCACCCTGCGCGTCGTAGGGCGTCATGCCGGTTTCGGTGTTGTCGAAGACGCCGAAGTACATCCAGTCGTCGCCGATGCCCTCATCCTGCAACTGGACGGAATCGTCGTCGATGGCGTACTGGTCTTCCGGCGGTGGATGGTTGTTCGAGCCGTTGGAATTCGACAGCGGGACGTTGAACTGGAGCACGGACATCGCCCCGGAGCAGTGACCGGCGGAGAGGAAGCATCGGTCACCGATCAGAAACGCCGTGCACGCACCTTCCATGTTCGGAGCGAGGATTCGCGCATCGGGCTCGTTCGGC
>SLJD01000106.1 GCA_007135295.1 Phycisphaerales bacterium | reverse complement strand
GAGCCGGAGATTCTGCTGCTGGAGAAACTGTCGAACTGACGCCCTGACCGAGAGCACAAGCAACGGGCCGGGACACGCCGGCCGAACCGATACAACTGAATGTCACGCCCCGTCACGCTCATCCGCTCAGGGGCGTGGCATTTTTTTCGGTCAATCAGGGACGACGGGCGC
This sequence comes from Phycisphaerales bacterium, assembly GCA_007135295.1. Classification (GTDB taxonomy): domain Bacteria; phylum Planctomycetota; class Phycisphaerae; order Phycisphaerales; family SM1A02; genus SLJD01. The sequence continues at coordinate 5,562 of SLJD01000106.1, read as the reverse complement.
GTCGGGCAGGGGGGAAGCGGTTATTCGATGCCGCCGAATCGCCGCTGCCGTGATGCGTATTCCCGGATCGCGTTGTGAAGGTCTTCTACCTGGAAGTCAGGCCAGAGCACGTCGGTGACGTGGATTTCGGCGTAGCTGATTTGCCAGAGCAGGTAGTTGGAGATCCGCATCTCCCCGGCGGTGCGGATGAGCAGGTCAGGGTCCGGCAGGCCGGCCGTGTAGAGATGGTCAGAGACCACGTGCTCATCGATCATGGCGGGGTCAAGCTCGCCGGTGCTGGCTTTCTCAGCGATGGTGCGGACGGCATCGGTGATCTCCGCCCGGGAGCCGTAATTGAGGGCGAGGGCGAGCGTCAGGCCCGTGCAGTCGGCGGTGGCGGCGACGGTGCGGTCGAGCTCGCGGAGGACGTCCGGCGGCAGGCCGTCACGTCGACCGATCGGAACGAACCGGACGTTGTTCTGGACAAGTCCATCGCGTTCGTGGACGAGGTACTCGGCGCAGAGTTCCATGAGTGCGCCGGTCTCGTCGGCCGGTCGTTTCCAGTTCTCGACGGAAAACGAGTAGAGGGTCAGCGCGTTGATGCCGAGGCGGCCGCATTCAGTGACCACGCGCCGGACGGCCTTCCCGCCTTCCTGATGGCCGGCGATGCGCGGCATCTGCCGCTGGCCGGCCCAGCGGCCGTTGCCGTCCATGATGACGGCGATGTGGCGGGGCAGGCGGGCCGTGGGCACGTCGGCAAGGGAGGGTTGGGAGACGGTCTGGGTCATGGAGCGGATCATCGTACCGCAGTCGGTCGATCGGCGAAACGATACGGGCGGTTGACGGATTCGAGGGGTTGGGCGGGTCAGACAGCGGCAGGGCGAATATCGGCCATCTCGTCCGTCACAAGCGTCTGTGAACGCTCCGGGCCGACGCTGATAAGGTCGACGGGCACCCCGACAAAGGATTCGATGCGGTCGATGTACTGCCGGGCTGCGGGCGGCAGGCTTGACCGGCGTTCGACATGGCGGATGTCTTCCGACCAGCCTGAAAGAGTCTCATAGACCGGCTCGACTTGTTCGAGGCGCGTGGCGTCGGGCGGGAAGCGGTCGGTGACCGAGCCGTCGGGCAGGCGGTAGCCGACGCAGAGCCTGAGTTCATCCATGCCGCTGAGCACATCCAGGAGCATGCAGGAGAGGGAGGTCGCGCCACAGATCATGGCCGAATAGCGTACGGCGACGAGGTCGAGCCAGCCGCATCGTCGCGGCCGTCCAGTGGTCGTCCCGTATTCATTTCCGCGATCACGGATTTCCTGGCCTATGTCGTTGTTCTGCTCGGTGGGAAACGGGCCGGCTCCTACGCGGGTGGTGTACGCCTTCATGATGCCGACCACCCGGTTGACGTGCCGCCCGAGGACGCCGGTTCCGGGTGAGATGCCCAGCGTTGAGCAGTTCGAGCTCGTGACATAGGGGTACGTGCCGTGGTCGATATCCAACAAACAGGCATTGGCGCCTTCGAAGAGGATGGGCCGACCCTCCTTCAGGCAATCGTGCAGATAGTAGACCGTATCGGTGACAAGGGGTTCAATCTGCGAGCCGATCTCAATGTACTGATCGGCAAGTCGTTCAGCGTCCAGAGGCGGTGCATCCACGCCTAGGGCGGCCAGTTCAGCAGAGCGAATCGCGCAGATCACGCGGAGCTTGGCTCGAAGTGGATCGGGGTGAAACAGGTCACCGACCCGGATGGCGGTGGAGCGATGAACCTTGTCCGCATAGGCGGGCCCGATGCCGCGACGCGTGGTTCCGATTGACCGGTCGCCGTCGGTGCCTTCGGCCGCCTTGGCAAGTCTTTTTTCGAGCGCTGCGTCATGTTCGCGATGATAGGGCATAACGACATGGGCGCGATCAGAAAGGAGAAGCCGGTTGGAAACCTGGATATCTCGCTGCTCAAGGCCGGCGATCTCATCGAGGAGGACGACCGGATCAACAACGGTTCCGTTTCCGATCACGCACTGCTTGTCGGGCCAGAGGACGCCCGAGGGAAGCAGGTGCAGGGCATAGCGTTCGTCGCCGATGACGACGGTATGGCCGGCATTGGCGCCGCCGTTGTATCGGACGACGACGTCGTGCACGCGGGTTAGCAGGTCGACGACCTTGCCTTTTCCTTCATCGCCCCACTGGAGTCCGACCACGGCGGTGTGAGGCGGTCGTTGGGAAGAGTCGGCGGGGGGATGTTCGGTCATTTTCAGGTTCTGGTTCAATCAGGAGGGGAGCGAAAGGCCATAGCTTCGCCATCAGTCGGGTGGCGGTCAAGTGGCCGGTTCCGGTTGTCGATATTGAGCCCGGTCAGTCGGCTTCCCAAGGAGGATGTGCGTGTCCCAGCAGATTATTCGAATCATGTGCCCGAATCTCGCCTGCCAGCGTGTTCTGGCGGTGCCGACGCACGCTCGTGGGAAAGTGGTTCGATGCAAGGGATGTACGACATCGATCCGAATCCCTTCCGGATCGAAGGAGAAGAGCGACGCGTCCACAGAGGGCGGGTCGTCGACGGAAGCGGTCCGTTGACAGGGCATCCCGTGACTGCCGGCTAGCCCACTCATCCGATGATTCGCCGCCGGTTGCTGACGTAATCCCAGATCACAAAACGATCGAGGTCGCGGCCGCCTGTGAACAGAACCCGCCCGTTCGTGGCTTCCACCATGCGCTGGGCGAACTGGACATCTTCATGCGACTGGGACCAGCTTGGCAGCAGAAAGACGTTAATTGTGATCTGCTCCCGCTGGCAGAGGAACGCTTCGCGCATGGTCATGGACTCAGTTCGATCGTGCGGCGGATAGAGCAGAAAGAGTTCGTCGCCTTCGAAGTGCGCGGTCGGCAGACCGTCGGTGATGAGAATGATCTGGCGGTTTGGCGTGTCCTGAACCGCCAGGAATTGCCTAGCCATCTGTAGACTGTGTTGGATATTCGTGAAGTGGGGCGGAACATCCATTTCACTGATCTGCTCATCGGACATGTTCGCACGCAGGCGGACGACGGGATCGTACAGCGTGACCGGGCGCGGCAGCAACTGAGGGACCTCGGAGATGTGCCGTGGTGTGGCGAAGGTGTACATCTCAATAAATTGCAGAAAGTCTCCGGGATACTCAGTGCGGATAAGCCCATCCAGCGCAAGTGCCATCCGCTTGCAGTTGACGTATTGGCCCTCGTACCGCATTGATCCGCTCATGTCGATGATCACGGCGGTGGCGCACTTCGGGTTGTTCCGTGTATGGTGGACCTCGATATCATCAGCTTTGACGTTCGGGCGGCCGGGGCGGCCTTCACGAACCATCGCGTTAATGAGTGACTGCGGTACGTCCATGTGTGCGACGGAATCGCCGAACTCATACGGTTTCGTCCTCTCGATCTCGACCGCCCCTTCACCGAGAATCGGGCCACTGTGTCGCCCCCGCCGCGCGGCGTGCAGATCCTCAAAGATCACTTCGAGCAGCCGTGATTGAAACAACCTGTAGGCCTTGGGTGTCAACTGGTAACCCTCACGAGTCAGTTCCAGCCCCTGCTGTTCGGCCGCTTCGCGAAGGTAATCCTGAATTTGCTGCTGGAGTGCCCGCAATTGATCCATTTCACCTGGTTCAGCGAATTCGGCGAGGGCCTCCATGTCAACGACTGCCAGCTGAGCCGTCTCCCGCGCCTCTCGTAACTGCTCCAAAAGGCGATCGATGGTTTCCAGCTCTTCCTTGATCGCCAGGGCTTTGGGAATGTCCATTTCCGTCCGGCCGATGAACTCGTAACGGGCGGCAAGTTCATCGATCTGGTACTTCTCACCAAGGCGCTCGATCATGTGGAGCAGGTTCCGCGCGAACGGAGTATGCTCATCCGCGCGGTACCAGAGTCTTTCAAGACCATGCAGTTGTTCAGCGGTTGCTTCTTTCTCGAATCGCTGGCTAAGCGATGGTGGTGGCTGCGTTTGGGCATACTGTTCAAGGTACAGGTCACGGGCGAGTCGCTCGACTCGTTCCGTTTTATATGTCTGAAGGATCTTTCGCTTCCGCTCTTCGAGTAATGCGATCAGAGATTCGATTGACGGGCCCAGCCCGTCAATCTGCTCGGGATCGAGCTGGATGGCGTTGGCCAGATCCTCTTCGGTGAATTCGCTCCTTCCTCCGAACGTAAGCATATGCTCAAACATGGGGGATACCATGTCCGGACCTGATGACGCGGGAGGCGGAAAACGTTGCGGATCGTAGCGCTGGTAAGTATGAACGATACCGCCAAGACGGTCGCGATGACGAGTCATGGAATCCATCCGTAAGCGATGCAGTTGCCGGACTGCTGCGTGACACGATCCGTCAGATCAGGTGATGTCATAGGTGACCCGCCCGTGCTTCTGCGCGCGACTAATCCGATCGGTTGCGTAGAGGCCGGCTAGGACGAATTCAACACAGCTGGCGCGAACAGCTTGGTTCTCAGCCGGATTCACCTCGAAGGCCTTGTTCCAGGCCGGCGGGACGCGTTGGAGCAGTTCGGCATAGGCCGATGAAGGAAGCATGTCTCCGACTTCAATCTTGACCCCTTTGCTGAAGATGTCAGCGATCTCGTTGAGTCCGTGTTCGTCGACATACTCCTCAAAGACCGTCCGGGTTGCTTCTGTCACGAGTGCATCGATCACCTGGCGTTCCGACATCTGGTGACTGCCCATCATGTCCAGTTCCAATTTGCCAAGCGAAGAACTGTACAGGTGACCGAGGTCGCTGATTCGCGGAACAGCAGGCCGTTCATTCAGCCGGATGGCTCGCTGGCGGGCACTGGCGATCATTGTTCGGTAGTTTGCCGTGCTGAACCTGGCGCTGACGCCCGAATCGTGATCGACGTATTTGCTGCGGCGGGCGGCGGTTGAAATCTCCTCGAGGATCTCCTCCATGAACGGCGGGACGAGGACGGGGTATTCGCCATCGAGCGAGACATTCGACTCCTGCTTCATGATCTCGATGCCGAGTTCACGACGCCTGGGATAATGCGTCTGGATCGTTGAGCCGATCCGATCCTTCAACTGCGGGATGACCTTGCCGGACCTGTTGTACGTCTGCGGATTGGCCGAGAACAGAATCAGTACGTCGACATCGAATTGGACTGGGTAGCCACGAATCTGAACATCACGTTCTTCAAGAATATTGAAGAGTCCGACTTGGACGAGTTCATCCAGATCCGGCAGTTCATTCATTGCAAATATTCCCCGATGCATGCGTGGAATCAGTCCAAAATGCAGCGCCTCTTCAGCGGACATGCTGGTGCCACTGACGAGTCGGGCAGGGTCAATTTCGCCGATGATGTCGGCAAATTTCGTTCCCGGGGCCAGGCGTTCGGTATAGCGATCTTCCCGGTGCCACCACGTGATCGGGATGCGATCTTCAGGCAGCTGTTCGATCAGTTCCTTCCCCGCACGGGTGATTGGGTGGTACGGATCCTCATGGACAGGGCAACCAGGGATGTCCAGATAAGGCACTGATTCGTCGAGAAAGCGGCTGAGCATTCGCATGAGCCGACTCTTGGCCTGCCCTTTCTCGCCCAGAAAGAGCATGTCGTG
>SLJD01000282.1 GCA_007135295.1 Phycisphaerales bacterium | reverse complement strand
GTTCCGTGAGGTGCATCGTTGGCCTCCTTGCAGACGACCAGCGCATCATGAGCCTTTTTCACCCAAAGCGCAACCGTACATGCGCCGAACGCGCCTGAAGATGATCTGGAATCCGTATAAAGCCAAGAGGGAGAGGGGGACTCGTCGTCCGGGGGTTCCGGGGGTCCCGGGGCGTGTTCGCGCGATCGACCCCCTATTCCGGGGGTCCGGGGGTCCGCGGGCGTGTTCGCGCGGTGGGCCTTTTCTTCCGGGGGTCAGGTGAGTTTGGCGATGATGTCGTCGTCGATTTCGGCGTTGTTATAGACTTTCTGGACGTCGTCGTGGTCTTCGAGGGCGTCGACGAGGCGCATGACTTTGGCGGCGGTATCTTCGTCGCAGTTGACGGTGTTGGCCGGGACCATGGTGACTTCGGCGGAGTCGGGGGTGATGCCGGCGTCTTCGATGGCGGATTTGACGGCGATGAAGTGTGCGGGGTCGCAGGTGACTTCCCACGCGCCGCCGGACTCGGCGACGTCTTCGGCGCCGGCGTCGAGGGCGATCTCCATGAGCGTCTCCTCGCCGACCCGGGCGGCTTCGATAAGGATGACGCCGCGCGAGTTGAAGCCGAAGGCGACGGCGCCGGGCTTGCCGAGGTTGCCGCCGTGTTTTTCGAAGAGCTTGCGCGTCTCGGGGGCGGTGCGGTTGACGTTGTCGGTGAGGACGTCGACGATCATCGCCACGCCGCCGGGGCCGTAGCCCTCGTAGCGGACCTCTTCGTAACTTTCGCCGTCGCTGAGGTCGCCGCTGCCCTTCTTGATCGCCTTCTCGATGTTGTCCTTGGGCATGTTGGCGGCTTTGGCCTCGTCGATGGCGTAGCGCAGGGCGAGGTTGGTCTCGGGATCACCGCCGCCGTTTTTCGCGGCGACGATGATGGCGCGGCTGCACTTCGACCAGACCTTGCCCTTGATCGCGTCCTGCCGGGCTTTCTTGTGCTTGATGTTGGCCCATTTGCTGTGACCGGCCATAACGTGCGAACTCCTGTGGGGTGCCCTTGGGATGACTGTGAGTGAAGACGGGGAGAGAAGATTGGGAGAAGAAGTTACCTGCAGGGATGTCGAGGCGAACAGCGGGCCCGGGCCGCGGTCAGAGCAATCGGTCCGGTCGATCGCCCCGGGCAAGCCCGGACACGCGGTCACGGCGAGCGGGCGGTGCGGCCCTGCTCGGCGAACGTCTCGGCGATCGGGGGCGTCTCGCCGGATGCCGCCCGGTCGAGCTTGCGCTCGAGCTGCTCGCGCATCGGCCCGTAACGCTGATCATAGAGTGACTCGCTGTCGGCGACGACCAGGCCCCAGACCTGGAACTGGGCGAAGTTCAAGTTGTCGATGAACTCGCGGCGGTGCGAGGCGTCGGTGATGATCGACAGCGCCCGCTCCCACGCGGCGACAGCGTCGTCTTCGCGGCCGATGCGCCATAGCGCATCGCCGAGGTGGTCGAGGACTTCCGCGGCGGCGTCGCCATCGGAGCGTTCGGCGGCGCGTTCGAGCAGCTCGACCGCGCCGGGCTCGTCGTTGTGGCGTTCGAAGCGGCCCTGTTTGTACCGCAGCCAGCCGATCGAATCGGTGACGTGCGGGTCATCGGGTTCGAGTTCGTGGGCCTGCTCGATCAACTCGCGGGTCGTCTCGTCGTCGCGGCCGTCGGTCAGCCGCTTGTAGCCGAGGTTGTTCATCGCCATCGCGTGCGCGTCGTCGCGGTCGAGCACTTCGAGGTACATCGCCTCGGCGGCGGACTCGCGGCCGACGGTGTACAGCAGCGTCGCGGCCTCGAAGAAGACGTCCGCCGGCTCGGCCGGGGCGGGCATGCCGGCGAAGTGCGGCCGCTTGCCGCGCACGTCGACGACGTCCTCAAGCACGTCGATGATTTCCCCGGCGCCGGCGTCCGCCGAGCCGGCGGCGAGCAGGTACGCGGTCAGAAGGTGGGCGAGTTCCCCGCCGCTGACGTCGGGCCCGGCGAGCAGCCGGCGTTCGAGCACCCGGGCGGCGGGTTCCTCGAACCCCTCGTCGAAGAGGCCCTGGGCGAGGTCGGACCATTCGGTGACGTGGGCGGGCGAGCGGCCGTCCTGCTGCACCGATCGCTCGACGGCGCGGCCGAGCACCGCATCGAACTGTTCGCCGGTGATCCCCTGCCGGGCCATCGCGCGGAGCTTGATGCCGGAGACGACGAAGTACGGCGTGTGGCCGGCGTCGAGATACGTGCGGGCGAGGTCGGCCGACAGCTCGTTGTCGATCGCGTCGAGTTCGAAGCGCACGGACAGGTCGATGGCGGTGAGCAACTGCTCGGCCGTGGCGCGGTCGGCCCGCTGCAGGATGCTGCGCAGCCGGTCCTGGGCGGCGGCGACAGCCTCGTCGCGGGCGTCGAGCGCCGCGAGGCGCAGGTCGCGGCTGATCGACGGCGGCATCGCTTCCTGGCGCTTTCGGCCGATGCGGACGACATCGTCGGTCCGGCCGGCGGCGCGGTAGGTTTTCTCCAGCGTCTGCAGGGCGACGGGATGGCCGGGGTGCTCGTCGAGCAGCTTCGTCAGGCGGTCCTCGACCGGCGCGATCCGCCCCTGCTCGGCGAGCAGCCGCGACCACTGTTCGAGCAGCGCGGGGTTGCCCGGCCGGCGTTCGAGCCGCGCTTCGAGCCACCGCTCCGCGTCGTCGAAGCGCTGAAGCTCAATCCACGCCGTCACCGTCAGGGCGAGGACTTCCTCATCGGTGGGGTCGCGGTCGGCGTGGGGCAGAGCCCGCTCGAGCGCCGCGTCGTACCGGCCGCGGGCGATCTCATCGCGGGCGACCAGCCGGCTGTACAACCCGCTTTCGCGGTGGGTCTGCTGGAGACGTCGGACGATCTCGGCGAACGTGCTTCGGTCGTACTGCGGCGCGCCCGGCCCGAACACTTCGAGCAGCACGTCGAAGACCTCCGTCGAATGCGGCTGGAGTTCAAGGCCGCGGTGCACCGCGTGTTCCAGCGCGTCGATCGCCTCGTCGCGCTCGCCGTCTTCCTCGGCGTCGAGGACGCGGGCGGCGTGAACGCGAGCAAGCGTCACGACCGAAACCGGGTCGTCGGGGTCGAGCTCGACGGCCTTCTCCGCCGCTTCGAGCGCCTCGTCGAGCCGGTTCACCACACGATACGCCGTCGCGCGGGCGCGGTGCTCGATCGGCGACTGGGCGTCGGGCGATTCGGCGATGACCTCATCAATCAGGGCCGCATCTTCCATCGCCGCGGCAAGGTGAATCCGCGCGACCGGAAGCAAACGGCCGTCGGGGTGCGCGGCGAGGGCATGGCCGGCCATCTCCCAGGCCCGGCCGGTCGCCCCGGCGTAGACGGCGACGCCGATCCGGAGCATCGACGTTGTCTGCGCGGCGCGGCCTTCATGACCACTGTCATAACCACTCTCATGAGCGGAGCCGGGCGCCCGGTCCACCATCTGCAGCAGCAGCACGTACGGATCGGGGGCCTGGCGGGCGAGTTCCTCGGCGAAGATGAAGCTGTGCTGCGGATGCTCGGCGGCGAGGTCTTCGGCGAGCGCCAGTGCGGCGTCGGGGGCGGCGTCGGGCGCCGCATCGCCGGCGGATTCGAACATCTGCGCAAAGACATCGGCCATGATCCGGCGGTTGAGCGGCTGATCGAGCACCGCCTCACGCAGCAGCGATTCCGCGCGGTCCGGCGGGACGAGCGCCGCGGTCATGCGCAGCAGGATCGGCTCTTCCGGATTCTCGCGGTGCCGGTCGGCCACGGCCCGGGCGAGCAGTTCCACGTCGTCGCCGTTGTCCTTGAGGTACCGGGCGAGGCGCACGTCGTCCTCGCCTGGTTCGTCATCGCCGTCCAGCACAACCTCAAGGAAGTACTGCTGAGCCGCGTACGGCCGCCCGGAGGCGAGCATCGTGTACACCATCCGCGGGTGGATGCTGGCCTCTTCAACCTGCCCGCCGGCCGCGGCGACGCCATACGCCTCCATCGCCTGGTCGTACGCGCCCAGCCGCAGGTGCGCATCGCCGATGCTCCGCCACAGTTCGCCCTGCTGGGCGGTAATGGAATTCAGGTGCGGGCCGAAGCGGGTGGGACCGCTCAGCCGTTCGGGCAGATCGAGCGCCGCATACGCCGACTCGATGAACGCCCGTTCGTAACCGAGTTCGCGAAACGCGATCGCCTGCGTGAAATCGGCGATCACCGGGGCCGCCGGGTCGAAGGTGAACGCGCCCCCGTCGCCGAGCACCCGGGCGAGCAGCTCAAGCGTCCGCTGAAATTCCCGACCGTTCGCCTTGGCCAGCGCGGCCCAGAGGATCGCTTCCGGATCGTTGGGCGCGACGTCGAGCATCGCCTCATACATCAGCGATGACTGGCCGGCGTTGCCGCTCTCGCGATAGCTGCGGGCAAGTTGGCGCATGATCTCCGGGGCGCCGGGGTCGATCTCCAGCGCCCGGCGCAGTTCCATGACGGCGACAAGGTGCTGATCGCCGGCGGCGGCGTCGCGGCCCTTGATGTAATGGCACAGCGCTTCGTCCTTCCGGTCGGCGTCGATTTCATCGCGCGGCTCGGGAAGCGGGATCGGCGCGTCGTCGGCGATGCGGCGCAGGGCTTCGCTGCGGGAGAACTCGGCCCGCGGCGACGTCGCCGGCTCCAGCAGGTGCTGCGAGATCATCGGCGGGGGTGCGACCTCGGTCGGGCGGGCGGGCTTGTCAAGGTCCTGCTCGGCAAGCCCGAGGAGCATCGCCGCCGACCCGGGGCCGACGTCATTGGCATCGCCGGAAGCGTGCTCGCGCGGAGCGTCCCCGGCGATGGCGCAACCGATCAGTCCGCTGGCCATCACCATCACGATGAGCAAGGGCAGCCGGGCCATCTGCTTCCTCCCGTGCGGGTCTTCAATCTTCTCATGGACGGCCTTTTCATGCGCCGCCTTCGCAGGGTCCGCCTTCTCAGGGAACGCGTGGAAACGGCCCGTCACCCGGCCGCCCGTTTCGTCGAGGTCTTGCGCGTGCTCTTCTTCGACGATGAAGCGGACGATGATGCCTGCCGGCCGGACTTTGCGTGCGCGGCGTCGACCCACGCCTGCAGGGCGAGGTGCGCGTCGATGCCGTCGCTCGCCTTGATCTGGCGGGCGAGCCATGAGCTCAGTTCCTCGACATCAGCCGACTCGTCCGCCGCCCCTTCCTCAATGAGCATCTGCCGCAACTGCTCATCGACGGGGATCGCATGCGTCTGGAAACAGAGCAGCATGACGCGCGAGGCGGTGTAGGGGGAGATGCCGTCGAGGCCTTCGATGTATTTCTTCACATCGCGCTTGCCGTACTCCCTGAGGTGATCGAGATGCACCCCGTGCTCCCGGAGGAAGATGTCGTTGAGGACGTTGCGGAGTTGCTGACAGCGTTCGACCGCCAGCGGGTAGTCGCGGCCGAGCCACTGCATGGTCTCGTGCGGCAGGCAGACGCGAAGGTCGTTGAAGTCGACCACTTCCCGGCCGATGCGCTCATAGGCGCCGTCGGCCAAGTCGGTCGACGCTTCACACATCAACACGGACTGCACCAGCACCGCGACCGGATTGCCTCCACCGGGTAACTCGGGCGGTTCGGGCGACTTGAGCGACTTGAGCAGCCGCGTCAGTTCCTTGGCGCATTGACTGGCGTTCTTCACGAGTCAGAAACCTCCGATGTCGGTGGGTTCAGGGTATCGTTGTCAGTCGGCCGGGCCTCCTCCCGGCCTCCGGACTCCCGGCCGGTTGCCCTGTTCACGTCGGCGAGGATC
>SLJD01000337.1 GCA_007135295.1 Phycisphaerales bacterium | reverse complement strand
GGGCCTGACCGTTCGCCCCGGGCGAACCGCCGCTTCGCGTGGCGGCTTTCTCCACGGCGTCATCGGCCCGGGCGATCAATTCGAATTTCTCGCCGCCAAGTTCGACAAGCTCGGCTTTGATCGCGCGGTGCTCGGCCAGCCAGGCGTTCTGCTCGCGGACAGTCGGGGCCTTGTTCTTCTCGTTCGTGGTGCTGATGAACTGCTGCCAGGCGTCGGCCAATGCCGGGGCCTGATCCACATCAAGGGCGAATCGGCCGGTGACCTGCCAGTACTCATCGGGGACGAACGCGCGGATCTCCCGCTCCCGTTCGACGATCAGTCGCACCGCAACGGACTGGACCCGGCCGGCGCTGAGCCCGCGAGCCACTTTTTTCCAGAGCAGTGGCGAAACCTGATAGCCGACAATCCGGTCGAGGATCCGCCGGGCCTGCTGAGCGTTGACCTTGTCCTCGTCGATCGGGTGCGGATCCTCGAAGGCCCGCTGAATTTCGCGCTCGGTGATGGCGTTGAAGATGACCCGCTTGGCCCGCTGTGGTTCGATGTCCAGCGTTTCCGCAAGGTGCCAGGCGATGGCTTCGCCCTCGCGGTCAAGGTCGGTGGCGAACCAGACATCCCGCGCATTCTTGGCCGCTTTTTTCAGTTCGGAGACGGTTTTTTTCTTGCCTGGCAGGATTTCGTAGGTCGGTTCGAAGCGTTTCTCAAGATCAACTCCGGGGACCGGCTGCTTGGACCCTTTCGGGGCCTTGGCCGGCAGGTCGCGGATGTGGCCGACCGACGCCTGCACGACGTACTCCGGGCCGAGGTACTTGTTGATCGTCTTGGCCTTGGCCGGGGATTCGACGATGACAAGGTGCTTGCCGGTCGAGTCGGCTGACCCGCCGCCGCTTGCCCGTTTCGACCCGCCGGATCCCGATGACCGACTGGTTTTCTTCTTTGTTTTTTTCTTGCCGGATTGGCTCGATGAGGCCTTGGCCATGGACTGTCACTTTCACATTGCGTGCCTGGGAGCGGACTGACCGGTGCGGGCGGCAGTCTGATCGAAGCCCCTCACGCCGATCGGCCGCACCATAGGGCGGTGAGTTCATGGAAACAACACGGCCCTGTCAAGCATGGACGGGCGGGCCGCCGAGCCGTGTGCCGTTCCGTGTAAGGTTCGGTCCGGCGGTGGGGTCGGGTTCACAGTTTGTCGCGAATCGGGGTGTCCGCCAGCCGCTCAGCGGCTCTAAGTGATTTATTGACAATGGTTTGAAAATCAAGTTCATCCGCCTCGATCCAGGCCGATCGCGGCTCGGCCCGGAATCGCCGCAACCAGGTGCGCTGCTGCTTGGCGAAGCGGCGGGTGCGGATCTTGATCTGCTCGACCGCCTCTTCGAGCGTGCGATCGCCTTTGAAATGCTCAATCAACTGTTTGTACCCGAGGGCTTCACGGGCTTGCGGGCCGAGCCGGCCCTCCCCGTACAGGCGACGGACCTCATCAGCGAAACCCGCTTCCATCATCGCCTTCACGCGGGCGTTGATCCGGCGATTGATCGCCTCCGCGGAATAAATGAGGCCAAGCAGAATTGCGTCGTCCCGGGCGGGGCGGCCGCTCCATTGCCGCTGCCACGCGCTGATCGGTTGGCCGGTGTGCTCGAATACCTCGATCGCCCGGATGGTGCGTTTGCGGTCCCGGTGGTGGATGCGCCCGGCTGCTTCAGGGTCGATCCGCTCAAGCCTCTCCCGCAGCAGCGCATCGTCCAGTGACTGCAGGTGCTCGCGGAGTGCCGGGTCCGGCTCGGGACCATCGAATAGGCCGTAAAGCAGGGCCTTGACGTACAGGTTCGTCCCGCCGACCACGATGGGCCATCGCTGCCGACCACGGATCTCGGCAATGACCCTTTCGGCCCGTTCGAGCCAGTTATCGACGGTGAAGCCGGCTTCGTCCGGCTCCGCGATGTCGATGAGGTGGTGCCTGGCGGCTGCCTGCTCTTCGGCGGTCGGCTTGGCGGTGCCGATGTCCATGCCGCGGTAGACCTGCATCGAGTCGGCACTGATGCACTCGCCACCGCCCGGCAGCCGCTCGGCCAGGGCGGTCGCCAGCGCGGTCTTCCCACCGGCCGTCGGTCCGACGATCACGAGAATGGGGTGGGGAGCAGGTCTCTGAGCGGGCGGGTGATTCACGCGGCCATGTTATCCACATGTGACCCAGTCACGCAGGTGCTGCTGTTACGCATTCACCGTGGCCTGAAGTCCGCGCAGGCATCACGTCCAAGCGGTCAAGTCCATTGTGGAATATTCGGGGGCGAACCGGCTGCGGTGGCAGGACGGGCGCAGAAAAAAGGCCCAAGCGGGGCCGAAGCCCCGCCGAGCCCTTCCGGGGGCAAAGTTGAATGCGCATACCGTACATCGTGGAAAACCACTGTCAAGCAAAAAGTTCGAATTTTTCGCTTCGCTCATCCACGGCCGGTCGGTTGACGGATTCATCATCCGTAAGGAGCGCGGGGTGCGGTGGTTGAAGGCATGGCGATCCACACGAGTCGCATAACCTCAACTGCACCCGACAGCGGGCGAGTCCAGCGGTTCGAAGATGAAGCGACGCATACTGGTGGCCCCTGATTGAGGCCATCTGTATCATCGCGAGTCCTCAGCCGAGGAAATTGAGTGCAGCACGGTTTACTGGCACTGGTGGAGTACAACCGGCTCGTACGACCGGCGGAACAAAAGGTTAATCTCGGGGGTTTGTTCGGCCGGCAGGTGTCATCGATCGGGAGAAAGAAAGGGCAAGGTCGACTTATGGCCAAGAAAACGATCGAACAGGTTGACATCGCCTCGAAGCGAGTGCTGATGCGAGTCGATTTCAATGTGCCGCTCGATGAGAACGGCGCGATTTCAGACGACCTTCGAATCCGCAACGCTTTGCCGAGCATCCGTTCCGTGCTTGAACGAAACGGTCGGCTGATCCTGATGAGCCACCTCGGCCGGCCCGATGGCAAGGGGTACGAGCCATCGCTTTCACTCGCACCGGCGGCGGACCGGCTGCGGGAACTGCTTGACGGCGTGACGGTTCACTTTGTCGCCGAGGACTGCATTGGCGAGGACGCTCGTGCTGCGGTCGATCAACTCGGCGATGGTGAAGTGTTGTTGCTTGAGAATCTCCGATTCCACGCCGGGGAAAAGAAGGGCGACGCCCAGTTCGCCCAAGTCTTGGCGGCGTACGGCGATGTGTACTGCAATGACGCCTTCGGCACGGCTCACCGCGCCGATGCCTCCATGGTCGCGGTCCCGAAAGCGATGGAAGGCAAGCCCCGCGTCGTCGGCATGCTCATGGATCGGGAACTGCGTTACATCAGCGGAACGCTCGAGGATCCGACTCGCCCGTTCGTCGCCGTGCTCGGCGGGGCGAAGGTCTCAGACAAGCTTGGCGCGATCGGGAACCTGCTCAATCGTGTCGACACGATACTCGTCGGCGGGGCGATGGCGTTCACCTTCCTGCGCGCGCTCGGCCACACGATCGGCTCGAGTCTCGTGCAACTCGGCATGCTCGACCAGGCCCGAGACATGCTCGATGATGCCGGTGCGAGTAAGACCGACCTCCTCCTGCCCCATGATCATGTCTGTGGCAAGGAATTGACCAGGATGACCCCTGTCGAGGTCTACGAAGAGAACATCCCTGAGGGCTGGATGGGATTCGATATCGGTCCCAAGACGGTCGAGCGGTACGGCGAGATTCTTCACGATGCCCGCACCATCATCTGGAATGGGCCGATGGGCGCGTTCGAAACCGATCCCTTCGATGTCGGCACGAACCGCGTTGCCAGGGTCATTGCCGAGGCAACCGATCGCGGCGCGACATCGGTGCTCGGCGGGGGGGACACCGCTGCCGCTGTGCAGACCTTGGGCCTCGCCGATCGGTACAGCCACATCTCGACCGGCGGTGGTGCCAGCGTGGAGATGCTCGAAGGCAAGTCATTCGAGGCCGTCGAACTGCTTGACGACGTATAAGGACTGGCGTCAGTGGACGTTGGGATAGCGTCGCCCGCTGCGTGATTTCAAGGCCATGGAGGTTTTCTGTTGGCCTTGAATCCACTCAGGCCGTATGCTGTATGCAGTAAGTGAGGCGGGTTCTCCAGCATTTCTTGGCGCGTGGAGCGGGGAACCGAGCGAAAAACTGATTGTGGATTTCAATAAGGGGACTCGACCATGCAGCGTGCATTTCTGTATTTGCCGGCGCTCATCGGACTCCTGCTGCTGGCCAACGTTGCCGCCGCGCAACGCAATGAGTTGTCAGTCGGCAGCCAGGCACCGCAGATCGACGTGGACGAGTGGTTCGGCCAGCCGTTTCAGATTCAGTCCGGACAGGTTTACGTGGTGGAGTTCTGGGCGACGTGGTGCGGGCCGTGTCGCGCCGCCATCCCCCACCTCAGTAAACTGCAGGACCGGTACCGTGGCGATGTCCACATCGTCGGGGTGACCGATGAAGACGCGGACACCGTTGGCCGGTTCGTGCAGGCCCAGGGCGATCGCATCCGTTACAGCATCGCGACGGACCGCCGCAATTCAACAAACCGATCGTGGATGCGGGCGGCAGGCATTCAGGGCATCCCGGCCGTGTTCATCGTTGATCGCAACCGGCGAATCGCGTTTATCGGCCGGCCGCATGACGATCGATTCGAGGAAGTGCTCGACCTTGTCGTCCGCGGCCGGTACGACCCGGAAGCGACGCGTCGGGCGCGGCCGTTGATCGACTCCGCCCGCCGGGCGCGGCAGGTGCGCGACTATCGCAACGCCCTGCGGCGACTTGATGAGGCGGTCCAGATCAATCCTGAAGCGCTGTATGACCTGTCGCTGCTGAAGTTTGAGATCATGATCGCGGACATGAACGACCGGGACCAGGCCCTGCAGTTCGCACAGGGCGAGTTCCTGCAACGGCACGGCAACGACGCACTGGCCATGCACGAGTTGGCAACATTCCTCGCGAGCGACCCGGCGGTTGATGATGCCGATCGCGATCTCGACCTGGCCCTGCAGTTGGCTGAGCAGGCGGTCCGGGTGGCGGACGAACGCGAGAAGCCGGGGGCCATGGCCGCTGCCGCGTCGATCCATCACGCCCGGGGCGAGTTCGATCAGGCCGTCGAACTGCAGCGTGAGGCCTACTTCACTGCCCGGCCGAACGATAAGCCCGGCTTCCGCCAGCAGTTGGACACCTACCGCGAGTCGCGCCGCCGAGAGGCAAGCCGCCGCTGATCGGCCGCGAATTCGGCATTACCATTCCGGATGCGGTTCGGCGAGGGGGCGAACGAGCAAGGCGAAACGCGGCGTCATATGACGCCGCGTTTCGGTTGGCCTGCGAGCCGCGGAACGGGTACTGTTTACGATTCTGACTGCCGCTGACCCGTCCGTCAGCGGGATCTGGAGGAATCGACGTCCCACCATGTCACGACAGGATCTGATTCGTCAACCGGCCCGGCTTCCGTTGATCGGAGCGTCGATTCTTGCTGCGGACTTCGCCTCGCTCGGCCGGGACAGCGCCGCCGCCCTTGAGGCCGGTGCTGATCTCCTGCATCTCGATGTCATGGATGGCCATTTCGTGCCGAACCTGACGATGGGGCCGGCGCTGTGCGCATCACTTCGGCAGGCGCTGTCTGATGCGGTGCTCGACGCTCACCTGATGGTGGACGATCCGGCGATGTTCATCGATCCCTTTGCCGACGCTGGTGTCGACCACCTGACAATTCACATCGAGGCGGAACCGGAGCCCGGCGAAGTGTTGTCGCGAATCCGCGAGGCGGGCATGACGGCGGGACTGGC
>SLJD01000100.1 GCA_007135295.1 Phycisphaerales bacterium | reverse complement strand
GACCGGCTGCCAGCGATCCGGGGCGTCCTCGAAGTCGACGTGGACCGATGTGCAGTCGATAGAGTAACCGTTCTCGGCAGCCACCTGACGGGCGTCGTCCACGGTGCGGGCCATGTCGTCATCGCTCGCCCGATACGTCAGAACCAGATCGCAGCCACTCTGTGCAAGCTCGAGCGCGTTGGCCCGGCCGACCCGTCGGGCGGCGCCGGTGACTACGGCAAGTGGCGGGGACTGGCGGCCGACGGAGGATTCGTTCATGTCGGCCGGTCGTCCGTGTCCGGAAGGTCGAGCGGTTTGGTGCGGCGTCCGGCCTCGGACCACGCGTCGTCGGGGCTGTCGGGGTCGCCATCGGCCTTTGCGGTGGATCGCGACGGCCGCCGTGAAGAAGTGCCGAGTTGACCGTTCCGCCGGAGACTGATCATCAGGGCGATGATGAGCAGCATGCCGAGCAGCAACCCGATCACGAGCATGATCAGCAGCATCGGACCGGAGGGACCGGTTGGCGGAGCGCCCGCTGCCCCGCCGGCCGCGGCATTGGCGAGAGTCGCGAACATGTCGGAAGTATACGGGAACGCGGCAGCCAGCAGTCGGATCGCAACCATCCGAGGAGGTCGGGCCGGATTCCTGAATTGAGTTGGCAGGATGGGAATGAAGCGGTGCGGCAGGGGGTTGGCAGACGGCGGTCTGCGGTCCGTCGTGCATTGAGCCTCGTCCATAAATGGAACAGGATCGAACTCCAGTGGTCTGACATCAGTAGCGAGTAATGCGAAAAAGGACGTGCAGGCAGGCAAGGTTTGCCGGTCGGACCATGTTTTCCGGACTCGGCAGGCGATTCGTCGGGGTTGGGGTGAAGGGCCGGTCGGCTTCGGTCGATTCGGGCAGCGGTACGGTGTGGTTGTGCCTTCGTGGCCGCAGCCTGGCATATACAGCCCGGCCTATGATGGTCAAGAGAGGTGACCGTCCGCAGTGACGGCTGATCAAGCGCGGACCGGTACGGTTGAATATCACCAACAGGATGGACGTCAACTCATGAAGAAAAACGGACGCACAGCGATCGCTGGCCTGCTCGGATTGGCCGTTCTGGCCGCACATTCCGCTGTTTCGGCATCTGAGTCAGTGAGTCCAACGATTGAGGAGTGGTCCCACAACGTGTGGGAGGCGGCTGAGCAGGGCCAGCGTGATCTGTTCAATCGTCAACTCGATCAATTGTCGAGTGATGCTCAGGATCGGCACCTGATTCGGATTCATGAATCAGCGCAGCGCCTTCGCGAGAATCAGGACCAGGCCGAGGAAGACCGTGCCGAGACCCGTCGCGAGGCCGAGCGCAAGATGCGGGAGCACCTTGATGAAGACCGAGTCCTCAAGGCCCTTAACGAGGCTCTCACCGCTCAGGCTGTCAGCGACGATTTTGATGAGATATTTCAGGATGATTTCGTCCGTGAACTTATCGACAAGGCTGATGAATACACCGCCGAGGCTGAAGAGCGTGGCGACTGGTTGTACGCTCGTGATCTGCTCTTCCACCTGCGGACGTTGTATGAAGACACCGACCTGCACGATGAGTATGACCATTACGACCGCCGGCTCAAACGTGTGACGCGCCGTGTCGCGCTGCTGGCGCAGTACGCCCCGCGCCGCCTGCATGAACTGCGGGTTGAAATGGCGGAACGGATGGGCGATGAGCCGCCCGGCGAGTTCAACGAGGAACGCGCCGAGGCGAAGGAATGGGAGGAGCGGCTTGAAGGTGTTGACAGCAGAACGCTCCGGCAGGCCATCGGCATGGCCGCGAGTCGGCATATCGAAGATGCCGGATGGGAGCCGATGCTTCGCGGCGGCTTGGAGTCCATTCGCCTGCTCGTCACAACGTCGGACCTCAAGGAGAACTTCCCGGCGCTCGAAAACCGCGCCTTTGTCGATCAGTGGACGCGGTTTCTCGACGATCAACTCGAAGACATCGAGGACGCCGGACGGATTCGCGGCAGGACCATGTTGTCCAGCATGCTCAGCGAGATGATGCGGCTCAACGACCGCACATTCGACCTCGACGATGCCATCCTCTACCGCGAATTCGGCGATGGGGCGATGACGTCGTTCGACGAGATGTACGACGATCCTTACACCGAGATCATCTGGCCCGATCAGATGCGTCGGTTCCGCCAGGCAACGCAGGGCCAATTCGTCGGCGTCGGAATTCTGATCCGCTACGACGAGCGGCGCGAGATCAAAGTCGTTACACCGCTCGAAGGCAGCCCGGCGTACTTCGCCGGCGTTCGGCCCGATGATCGCATTGTCGAAGTCAACGGCCGGTCCACCGCCGGCTGGAGTCTCAACGATGCGGTCGATCGCATTACCGGCGAGCAGGGCACGGAAGTGACGCTTGGTGTGCGTCGTGAAGACCACGACGATCTGGTCGAGATTCCCGTCACCCGCGACGTCATCAAGATGTGGTCCGTTCGCGGCTGGGAAAAGACCGGCCTCAGCAGCGACGGCAAGCCGGAGTGGGAGTGGTACATCGATCCGGAATCACGGATTGCATACATTCGCGTTTCCGAGTTCACCGAAGAGACCGCCAACGATCTGCTCGCCGCATGGAACACGATCAGCGAGGATCGCAGCAACCTCCCCAACGGCCTCATCCTTGACCTGCGGTTCAATCCCGGCGGTCTGCTCGATGCGGCCGTGGATGTCTCGCGGCTGTTCATTGATCGCGGTCCGATTGTTTCAGGCGAGGACAAGAACCAGCGCCGGAATTTCCAGTACGATGCCAACGATGGCCGCGCATCAATCGGTCGGCATAACATCCCGACCGTCGTCCTTGTCAACAAGGGTTCGGCCAGCGCCTCCGAGATCGTCGCCGGCGCCATGCAGGCCCACGATGCAGGCATCGTGATCGGTGAGCGAAGCCACGGCAAAGGAAGTGTCCAGACCGTTCATCAGATCAGCATGGATTCCGCCCTGAAGATCACCACTCAGTACTACCGTCTGCCCGGTGGGCCGAACAACCCGGATGGCCCTCTCGTTCACCGTCGGCCCGGCGATACGGTCTGGGGTGTTGATCCCAATCTGACGGTCCGCATGACCCCGGAGCAGGTCAGCCGCTCCATCGAGATCCGTCAGGAATCAGACATTGTTCACCAGGATCTGTTCGACGGCGAACTGGATGGCATCGACTTCGATGAGGTCGACGATGAAGACCGCGCGGACATCAACACGCTCCTGACCGAGGGCGTTGATCCGCAGTTGGAGACGGCCCTGCTCGTCCTGCAGGCCCGGGCGCTGGCCAAACTGGTGCCCGACGCGAAACACGCTCACCTGGGACTTGAATGAGTCCCGGAAAACCGTCATGATCCGGCAACCGCGGGGACAAGTGTCCTCGCGGTTGTCGAATCCGGCCGAAGTGCCTATAACGCAGCATCCGGAGCCGGTGCACTGGTCGCGCCGGCTCGGTTGCATTGATGATTGAGACAAGGCCAATGTCCACGGTGACTTCCTCCCCCACGCACACCGCCCCCGCTTCGAAACTGCCCTTCGACACGCTGCACCAGTGGCTGCGGGACATGCTGCTGATCCGCGAATTTGAAGTGCGGACGATGCAGTCGTATCAGGACAAGAAGATCGGCGGCTTCTGCCACATTTACAGCGGCCAGGAGGCCGTTGCCGTCGGTTGCTTCGCCGCGGTCGAAAAACGCGATCCGGTCGTGACAGCCTATCGCGACCACGGACACGCCCTCGCCCGCGGGATGGATCCGAAGTACTGCATGGCTGAGATGTACGGCAGGATCGGTGGCTGCGCCAAAGGCAAGGGCGGTTCGATGCACATGTTCGACAAGGCCAACAACCTCTTCGGCGGCCATGGCATCGTCGGTGCTCAGACCCCTCTCGGGGCCGGCCTCGCCTTTGCCACCAAGTACGAGGACGAGATTATCAACGGTGGCAAGTCCGATCATGTCACGCTGTGCTTCCTCGGCGACGGGGCGCTGAATCAGGGCGCGTTTCATGAAGCCATGAACCTTGCCGGCCTGTTCGACCTGCCCGTCATTTTCATCTGCGAGAACAACCGCTACTCCATGGGCACTGCCATCGAACGTGGCACGACGATGGCCCATGACCTGTCGGTCAAGGCGCATGCCTACGGCATCGAGAGTGCGGTGATTGACGGCATGGACGTGTTTCATGTGTACGACGGATTCAAGCCCGTCGCCGACCGGTGCCGCGAATCAAGCCGGCCATATTTCCTCGACGTCCACACGTACCGCTACAAAGGGCACTCCATGTCCGATCCGCGCAAGTACCGGACGAAGGACGAGGAGAGTGAGTACGAGGAGAAGGATCCGATCAACAAGCTCGCCGACTTCCTCAAGGCCGAGCACGACTTCTCGGAAGACGATTACAAAGCCCTGAACAAGGACGTCAAGAAGCAGGTGCGTGACGCGATGAAATGGGCCGACGAATCGCCGGAGCCGGATCTCGAAGAGCTGTACACCGACGTGTATATCGAGGAGTGGGGGGCGTATAAGGGGACGAGTCTGCCTCAGATGCTCACGGAGCAGTGAGCCGCCGGGGACCGTCATTACCTTTCACCCGACAACTGGACCGTCACTCAGACAGGCGCAACGACAACATGGCACGGGAAATTGAGTTTCGAGACGCCCTTCGAGAAGCGATGAGCGAGGAAATGCGCCGTGATGAACGAGTGTTCGTCATGGGCGAAGAGGTCGCCGAGTACCACGGGGCGTACAAGGTCACCCGGGGGATGCTCGATGAATTCGGCCCGAGGCGCGTGGTTGACACGCCGATTTCGGAGTCCGGCTTCGCCGGGATGGGGATCGGCGCCGCCATGAAGGGGTTGCGGCCGATCGTCGAGTTCATGAGCTGGTCGTTCTCGCTCGTGGCGGCCGACCCGATTCTCAACAACGCACCGAAGATGCTGTACATGTCCGGCGGGCAGTACGGTTGTCCGATCGTGTATCGCGGCAACAACGGGGCCGGCGGGCAGCTCGGCTCGACCCATTCGTGGTGTGTCGAGTCAATGTACTCCAATGTGCCCGGCGTCAAGATTGCGATGCCGTCGAACCCGTACGACGCCAAGGGCCTGCTCAAGACCGCCATCCGTGATGACGACCCCGTCTTCTTCCTGGAATCCGAGCGGCTCCTGTCGACAACCGGCGATGTTCCCGAGGAAGAGTATGTCATCGAGTTCGGCAAGGCGCAGATCCGCCGCGAAGGCGACGATTGCACCATCGTGACCTACGGCCGACCCGTCCAATTCGCGATGGACGCCGCCGAGCAGTTGTCCAAGGACGGCATCGAATGCACGGTGATCGACGGACGGACCATTCGGCCGCTCGACATTTCCACGGTGGTCGAGTCCGTGCGCAAGACGAACTACTGCGTGGTCGTCGATCAGTCCTGGCCCTTCGCGTCGGTCGGGGCTGAAGTCGCCGCCCAGGTGCACATGCGATGCTTCGATGACCTGGACAATCACGTGCACCGCGTCCATGCGGACGACGTCCCCGCCCCGTACGCATACAACCTTGAACAGGAAATGCTTCCGAACGCGCGGAAGATTACCGAGGCCGTTCGCGCCGCGACCTACAACGCGTGACCGCCCGCTGAGCAATCAGCGGAATTCCGCTTGTCGGATTGAACCATGCATCCGTTTGCTGCCGAGACGCCTTCTGCCGAGCCTGTCATTCATCAAGTGACCGGCGTGTGCGCAGTGAAACGATGGGATCTACTCGGCCGGCCGATGTCGGGCTGGTTTTATCCGACCGATCATCAAGTCCCGT
>SLJD01000074.1 GCA_007135295.1 Phycisphaerales bacterium | reverse complement strand
TGAGCCGCGGCCGCAGTCCGTCCAGACGCCGCACACCGCCACAGAAGGCCGCCCCCGGGAACATACGTGGTGATCGTCTTTGAACGGTTCAAGCGAGAAGGCATTGCGCAACTGTCGTACCTGATCGGCGACGACGAGACGCGCACCGCCGCTGTGATCGACCCCCTTCCTAACGCCGGGATGTACCTTCGCGCGGCCCGCCGGTTCGGCGTGTCGATCACGCATGTGCTGGAGACGCACATTCACGCGGATTTCATGAGCGGCGCCCGCGAACTGGTCAGCGCCGCTGGCGGGGCCGAACTCTGTGCCAGCATCGAAGGGGACGCGTCGTACGGCTTTGACATCTCCCCACTTCGGGATGGCGAGACCATATCGCTCGGCACGGTTCGCCTGACCGCTCGGCACACACCCGGCCATACGCCTGAACATCTGGCGTTCCTCATCAGCGAAGCCGGCCGCGAGAACGATCCATGGGCAGTCCTGACCGGCGACGCGTTGTTCGTGGGATCAGCCGGCCGCCCGGATCTGCTTGGCGAGGAAGCCACACAGCACCTGACCCGGCAATTGCACGCCACGCTGCGTAATTTCTTTCTCACACTCGACGACGGCGTCATCATCCTGCCGTGCCACGGAGCCGGGTCGGCGTGCGGGCCGGACATCGGCGACCGGCCGATGAGCACGATCGGCTTCGAACGCCGCACGAACCCATACCTTCAATACGATGATCCTGACGCGTTCAGTGACTTCATCGAATCCACCGCCCCACCGGAGCCCCATCACTACCGGCGACTGAAGAAACTTAACGCGTCCGGCCCGCCGATTGTCAGCGACGGCCCGGCCGTTCCCGCCATGCCGCCCCGCGCGTTCAGGCAGGCGATTGAGGCTGGCCGCGGCCAACTGATCGACACGCGAGACCTGCTCGCGTTCGGCGGTCGGCACATTGAAGGGGCGTGGAACATCGGCGCCCAACCCGAGCTCGCCGTCTGGGCCGGGGAAATGATCGATGCGGAGCGGCCGGTGCTGCTCATCGCCGAACGCGACGAGGACATCCCCTGGATCGTCGAGCAGTTCGTATCGGTCGGCCTGACGCGATTGGACGGCTACCTCGCCGGCGGCATGAAGGCGTGGGACGACGCGGGGCTGCCGATCGCTTCGCTCGGGCTGCGCAGCGTGCATGAACTGCACGACCACCTTCATGAGACGCAGATTCTCGATGTTCGTTCGCCGGACGAATGGAATGACGGGCACATCCCGCACTCGATCCACGCCTATGTGGCGAACCTGCGTGACGGCCTCGACGGAGCCGACCGGCTCGATCGCGACCGGCCGGTAACTGTGTACTGCGACAGCGGATATCGCGCGAGCCTGGCATCGAGCATACTGCTCAGCCGCGGATTCCATGATGTGAGCAACGTGCCGGGAAGCTGGAAGGCGTGGACCGCCTCGGATTACCCCGTCGAGACCGAGCAGCCGGCCGGGGTCGCGTCACCATGACCGGGGCGCTGGCCGTGAGGGCCCTGCCCGGTGCGGGGGTTCATGAACTGCCGGCGTCGTATCCGTATCCCGAGCCGGCATGGTCGCCGTATCTCGTCGGCGGCCTGATCGGACTGCTGACGCTGGTGCTGCTCAGCATGTTCAGCCGACGGCTCGGCGCATCGAGCGGCTACGCGGACATCGCCGGACTCGCCGGCCGGGGTATCGCCCCGAATCACACGAACAACCTGGCATACTTCCGCGAAAACCCGCCGAGCATCAGTTGGACGCTGGTGTTCGTGGTTGGCATTGTCGTCGGCGCCTTTCTCGCAGCGTGGACTGGCGGGGAAACAACCGGCGTGTACCTTCAGAACCTCTGGCTGGCGCGGTTCGGCGAAGACAGTCTGACGCTGCGCACCGCCACCTCGCTGGTCGGCGGGATGGTGATGGCCTTCGGTGCGAGAATGGCCGGCGGCTGCACGAGCGGCCACGGCATCAGCGGCACGCTGCAACTCGCCCCGGGCTCGTGGATCGCAGTGGTCGCCTTCTTCATCGGGGGAATCGTCACCGCCATGCTGCTTTACCGGCTGTAAACGTCACGCAGGAGTCGAGCATGACCGGTCCCGGATCCTCTCACGATAAGACAACCGCCGATCGCCCGCGAACCCGGCTCGGGGAACCGGTGCTGATCCTCCTCCTCGCCGGAATCGCCGGGCTGGTCTTCGGCTTCCTGCTGCAGAAAGGCGGCGTCGCGAAGTTTGACATCCTCATCGGCGTGCTGCTGCTGGAAGAACTGACGGTGCTGAAGGTCATGCTTTCAGCCATCGTCGTCGGCGTGGCGGGAATGACGGTGCTGGTCCCTCTCGGGCTCATCACGCCGCAGGTCAAGGACACCGTCATCGGCCTGAACGTTGTGGGCGGGGTGATTTTCGGCGTCGGGTTCGGCCTGATGGGCTACTGCCCGGGGACCGCCGCAGCCGCGGTCGGCCAGGGCAACCTCGATGCGATCACCGGCGTCGCGGGCCTGATTGCCGGATCCTATCTCTACGCGATGCTCTCGAAACCGATAAGCAACACCGTCGGTCAATGGGGCCAGTGCGGCAATCGGCGCCTGACTGACATCCTTCCCCTGCCCGGCATCGTCGTGTCGATTGGCGTGATCGTGCTTCTCGTCATCGTGCTGGCCGTGATCGAGATGGTCTCGTAACGACTTTCCCACACAGCATGCGGGCGCACCGGCAATTCGAATTCCGGCCAGAAATCACTTGATGAAGATGCGGCGGAAGGCGTTGCGCGTCGTCGCCCGGCCGACCTCGGCAATCGATTCGGTCAGCGGGATTTCCTTCGGGCAGACCTTCACGCAGTTCTGTGCCTGGCCGCAGTGGTTCACGCCGCCGGGCTTCATCATCTCTTCGAGCCGCTCGTCTTCCAGTCGCGAACCGGTCTCGTGGCGGTTGAAGTAGCGGACCTGGCTGATGACGGCTGCGCCGACGAAGTCGTTGTCGAACGTGTACTGCGGGCACGCTTCGAGGCAGCAGCCGCATGCCATGCACCGCGACAGGCGATATCGCACGTCCTGGTTCTCCGGCGACTCCTTGGGGCCGGGGCCGAGAGCGTACGAGCCGTCGATCGGCACCCAGCCCTGAATGCGCTGAAAATCCTTGAACAGCCGTTCGCGGTTGACTGCGAGGTCGCGAACAACGGGGAATTTGCTCATTGGCTCGATCGTGATCTCCGGTGCTTCTTCGAGCAACCGGTCGACAAGCTGGCTGCATCCCTGTCGCACGTGTCCATTGATGACCATCGTGCACGAACCGCAGACCTCTTCGAGGCAGGCGGCGTCGTAGGTCACCGGCGTGGTGTCAACGCCGTCGACGGTGCGGGGATGGGCGGCGATGTATTCAAGAACGCTCGTGATGTTCGTCCCGTCACCCGGCGAGCACGGCACGTCGAATGCCTCCCACCGCGGGCTGGCGTCAGGCGAGGCCTGCCGCTTGATGTTGATTCGAACGGTTCGCTGGGATGCGTTGTCAGCAGTCATGGTGCGAGATTCCTGCCATTTAAACGGGCTGTGTCACGAGGTCAGTGTGAATCGAAAGCAGATGCGATCCGATTCACGTCTTCGCCGCTTCCGCGCCACTGCGCTCCTGGGCGTCGTCCTTCGAATCGGCCGCTTCCACCTTGCCGTAGGTCCGCTGGCGCGGCTCGACGAGCCCCATGCGGATCTCTTCGTACTCGAGTTCCGTGGAGTCCTCGGCGGCGTTGTAGCGGGCGATGGTCGTCTTGAGGAACTTGTCATCGTCGCGCTCGGGATAATCGAGCCGGTAATGCGAACCGCGCGACTCACGCCGCTCCAGCGCGCCGAGGAGAATCGCCTCGGCGTATCGGATCATGTCGCCGAGCGCCCGCGCGTAGGTCATGTTCGTGTTCGACCAGTCGCCGGTGTCGACGAGCTTGACGCGCTTGAACCGCTGTTTCCATTCCTGCAGCCGGTCGATCGTCTTCTTCAGGTCGTTCTCTTCACGGATGACCGTGCCGTAGTCGGTCATCCAGTCGCCGACTTCCTTGTGCAGCAGGTACGGGTTTTCGTCGCCCTGAGCGTCGAACAGTTCCTTGACCTTGACTTCTTCCTGCTTGACGGTGTCATCGAAGAGGGACTGGGGCTGGTCCGCGGCGCCACGTTCGAGGTTGTCGACATAGCTGACCACGCTCGGCCCGCAGAAGATGCCGTCGAAAATGCAGTTGAGCAGCGCGTTGGCGCCGAGCCGCGTCGCGCCGTGATACTGGTAGTTCACCTCGCCGAACGCGTACAGGCCGGGCACGTTCGTCATCATGTTGCCCGGGGCGTTCTGGACCATTCCCTGGTTGTCGTCGCGCGGCTCGTAACGGGTGTACAGCCCGCCCATCGTGTAGTGAACGGCGGGGAAGATCTTCATCGGCGTTTCGCGCGGATCATCGCCGGTGAACTTTTCATAGATCTCCAGGATGGCGTATAGCTTCTTCTTCGTCGCATCGGGCAGGTGCGTGATGTCGAGGTAGACCATCCGCTCACCGCCGATGCCTTTGCCCTGCTGGCAGACCCAGAAGATCTCCCGCGTGGCGATGTCGCGCGGCACGAGGTTGCCGTACGCCGGATACTTCTCTTCAAGGAAGTACCATCGCTCATCTTCGGGGATGTTGCGCGGATCGCGGGTGTCGCCTTCCTTGCGGGGAACCCAGACGCGCCCGCCTTCCCCGCGGGCGGATTCACTCATGAGCCGGAACTTGTCCTGCCCGGGAATCGCCGTCGGATGAACCTGAATGAACTCCGGGTTGCCGAGCCAGACACCGGCCTGGTACGCCCGCGCGGCGGCCGCGCCGTTGCAGATCGTCGAGTTCGTGCTCTTGCCGAAGATCGTCCCGCACCCGCCGGTGGCCATGACGACTGCATCGGCGCGGAACGCACGAATCTGCATCGTCCGCAGGTCCTGGGCGACGAGGCCGCGGCAGACGCCGTCATCATCGATCACCGGCCAGAGGAACTCCCAATGCTCGTAGTGATTGACGCGGCCTTCCGATGCATGCCGGCGGACCTGTTCATCGAGGGCGTAGAGCAACTGCTGACCGGTCGACGCGCCGGCGAAGTGCGTCCGCTTGTACAGCGAGCCGCCGAAGAGCCGCAGGTCGCGGTGGCCTTCCGGCGTGCGGTTGAACGGCACACCCATGCGGTCCATGAGGTCAATGACCTTCGGCGCCCACGCGGTCATCTCGCAGACCGGCGGCTGATGGGCGAGAAAGTCCCCGCCGTACAGCGTCTCGTCCATGTGCAGCCATTCGCTGTACCCCTGCTGGCGGGCGACCTCATTGGCCGCATTGATGCCGCCCTGCGCGCAGACACTGTGCGACCGCCGCACCGGGACGAGGGAGAAGAGGTCGACCTGCTTGCCGGCCTCGGCAATGCGCATCGCCGCCGCCAGGCCCGCCAGCCCGCCGCCGACAATCGCAATCCGGGATTCATTGCGCGACATGTTGCAATACCTTCATCGGTGAGAATCGAAACTCAGATCAGTTCGTGCCCGCCCCTGCTTTCAGAAACCTGCTCCGCCCCCGCGTGCGACCGCCACGACTTCAGCGGTCCACTGATGGATCCGGGTCGCCGCGGGCGTCGATTCGCTGTTCAATTGCCTGGCGTTCTTCATCGGTGATCTCGTACGTCACCGCACCATAGATCGCCCCGATCGCCGCCGCCGTCAGCACAACGCCCAGCGCGATGCAGAACATGCCCCAGCGGTGCTGCGCCTTGACGCTGATCGTCCAGCCCCACGTGATCGCGGCCGTCCACAAACCGTTCGCCCAG
>SLJD01000147.1 GCA_007135295.1 Phycisphaerales bacterium | reverse complement strand
TTGTGAACTGATCCTGGAGCAGTTCAGCATGTTCGCGGTGCGTGGTCAGCAGCAGCGACAGGCCCGACTTGTGCGCTTCGAGCGTGCTCACCACGGCTTCCGGTCGCTTCAGTGATGTGAGCTTCAGCACCGTTTCAACCACGAAAAGAATGTCATGCACGTCATCATTGTGCAGCAGCACTTTCCACGGCGGCATGCGGTCGACGCGCGGCCGGTTGGTCTTTGGGCGCACAGCCGTTGCCGTTCCGCCGCGATCCTGGCCGTCGTGATCGGGCGAATCGGGCCGTGCCGGGGCGGCAGGTTCGGCCTCGGCGCGGGCTGGCGCGTCACACCTCTGATATGAAAGCATGCGTTCAGTCATACCTGCAGTCCTCTTCCCGTCTGAATTGAACACCGTTCGAAGGTTACCATGAATCACCCGCCGGATCGGCCGGCTTTGTCTCTCGAAGCAGCGACCGTGCTGTCCTGCCGGCCTTCAAGCAGCGCGGCAACCACCGCGCGGGCGTCACTCTCCGCCCGATGGAAGACGTCCTGCTGGTATTCGGCCCCATTGCCATGGTCCAGCAGGTCGCTGATGTATTGTAAGTGCTCGCGGCATCCGAGTCGCTCGGCGAACGGGTCGCAGAGTTCCATGAGCCGGCGGACGGTCTGGCGAGCGGGGACGGCGAGCATGGTGTCCGGATCGACGAAACTGGCGTCAAGGCCGAATCGGGCGGCGTGCCACTTGTTCTGCTTGGCGATCATGGGGTGGCAGTCGTAAAGATACGCGCCCTTGTCAATCTGGTCAGAGATTGCCGCCACCAACGACTGGGTCATCGCGACAAGGCCGAGCACGTGGTTCAGGTGCCGGGGCATGTCCATGATCCGGATCTCGACCGTGCCGAACCCGCCATGCGGCCGGACGTCCCACCAGATCTCGCGCACGGAGTTGATGAACTGCGTGTCGACGAGGTGATTCATCAGCCAGACGTACTCCGACCAGTTCCGCATCGTCAGCGGCAGGCCGGCCGTGGGCAGGGCGTCCATGAGCTTGGACCGGTAGGACATGATCCCCGTGTCCCGGCCGCACCACAGCGGCGAGTTGGCCGACAGAGCGAGCAGCGTCGGCAGATGCCGCAGCATCCGGTCGCACATCTGAATCGCCTTGTCGCCGGAGTCGACGCCGACGTGAATGTGCAGGCCGAAGCAGACAAGCTGGCGGGCGACGTCCTGCATGCGGTCGGTGAGCCAGGCGTACCGCTCGCCGGGGCTGATCTGCTGGTCGGCCCAGTCGCTGAACGGATGCGTCCCCGCCCAGAGGAACTGAAGCCCCATCGACTCCGCCGTCTGCCCGGCCCATTCGAGTTTCGCGGACAGATCCCGTTCAACGTCCCCGACCGTGTGGCAGATGCCGGTGTTGATCTCGCAGTAACTCTGCATGAGTTCCGGCTTGAAGGACTCGGACCACTGCTCCGGCACGCGATTGAGGATGCGGTTGATCGCGTTCGACAACTCGCCGGTCTGCGTGTCAACGAGCTGCAGTTCAAGCTCGACGCCGAGCGTATGCGAGTCGTTGGCGTTAAATGGATGATTCATGCAGGTTCCCCACCTCGGTCACATGCGTCGATCAATCCGTCGCCGAGCAGCGCGTCCGGTCGTTTCATCGGCCGAATGCGCATCCTTCACGCAATGACGAGGCGCCGCCCGTCATGCCGGCGACTCCCGCAGCGCAAGGTCAAGCGCAGCAAGGCCGAGCACCTTGCTTCCGATGCTGAGACAGCGTTCGTCAATATCAAACTGGCTCGAATGCAGCGGCCTAGCTGTGGGGCCGGCCGGCCCGTCATCCGGCGATACGCATCCAAGCCGCGCGATCACCCCCGGGATCAACTCCTGATAGAACGCGAAATCTTCCCCGCCCATGCTCGGCAGGTCGATCCACGTCACCCCGTCGAGCCCGAGCACGCGCCGGCCGGTCGCGGCAAGGCGATCGGTCAGGTCCGGGTCGTTGTCAGTCGCCGGACACCAATTCCCGAAGTCCAGCGACACGTCGCATCCGGTGGATTCCGCCACGCCGGCGACGATCGCCTGCATTTTCTGCTGCATGATCCGCGTGTCGTCAGCAAGCGTGGTGCGCAGCGTGCCGGTCAGCGTGGCCCGGTCAGGGATTGCGTTGAAGGTCGTTCCCGCATGGATCGACCCGACGGTCAGGTTCGCCGGGTGGCGGCTGTCAATGGTGCGCGGCACGAGCTGATAGAACTGGTCGATGACGGCGACCGCGGCGGGAATCGGGTCGACGGCTTCGTTCGGTCGGGCGGAGTGTCCGCTCGTCCCCCGGACCGTGACCTGAAAACTCTTGAACGATGCGGTGATCGGCCCGGTTCGAACGCCAAGGCGGCCGGTTGAGAGCGTCGGATCAACATGCAGGGCGAGGATCGCCGCCACCCCGCTGATCGCGCCCTGTTCGATGACGGACCTCGCGCCGGTGGCTGACTCTTCCGCCGGCTGGAAGATCAGCCGCAGGTTGTGCGGCGCGTTCAGTTGCTGAAGTGAATCGAGGTGTTCATGCAGGGCGAGGCCGGCCCCGAGCACCATCGCACTGTGCGCATCGTGGCCGCAGGCGTGGCACAGACCCGGCCGCGTCGATGCGTAGGGAACCTGCTTGTCGTCATTGACACGCACGCAGTCGAGTTCAGCGCGAAGCGCGATAAATGAGTTCGCCCGGGGGTTGAGCGGAAGATCGACCAGCAGGCCGACGTCATCGCGAAGCAACTGTGGGTGCAGGCCGGCCTCCGAAACGGCTTCGGCGATGGCCCGCGTCGTCTCCCGTTCCTCGCCGGATGGCTCCGGGGTGGCATGGAGCAGATGCCGAAGTCGAGTGAGCCGGTCGGCGCGATCGTCGATGGAGCGGGCGATGCTCATCCAGAGATCATCGGGCCACGGCGGGTGATCCCGTTCGGCGGCCCGGTCGGTGGCCGGATCGGTGGTTTGCATCGAGGGATGTCGAGGCGGATCGACCATACGCACCTGCTGGGCGAGAGATGAGCGGACATGCGTGCCGTGTAGAGTGTACGCAATGCGAACCCGGACAAGATTCTGAAAGTGCGATGGCTTGAGGGCGGAGATGCCGAACGTCGCTTTGTCGGCATTGGCGAGAGGCACGGACGATGCGCGATGATTGGCGCCGATGCTGCGGAATTGCGCCTGCCACATCCTTGACAATGAAATTTGTCAAGGTAGACTCTCAGTATGCTGGAAGTGCGCATCATTGACGACCCTGCCGCAGCGTCCGTGGCGATGGATCCGGTTCGCAGCCGGCTGCTGTCCGAACTTCGCGAGCCGGCGTCAGCCGCAGCTTTGGCCAGCCGTGTCGGATTGTCGCGGCAGAAGGTCAACTATCACCTGCGGACGCTGGAGTCGCACGGGCTGGTCCGCGTCGCTGGCGAGAAGCGGTGGGGCGGGCTCACCGAGCGCCAGCTCGTGGCGACGGGGTCGGCGTATGTCGTCTCGCCGGGCACCCTGGGGCCCGCGGCGGCGGATCCTGAACGGGAAAAGGATCGTCTGTCAGCGAGTTACCTTCTTGCCCTGGCGGCCCGGGCCGTGGGGGAGGTCGGCGACCTGATCCGCCGCGCCCGCGAAGCCGGTAAGCAACTGGCCACACTGACTGTGGACACCGTGATCCGCTTTCGGTCGCCTCAGGAGCGGGCCGCATTCACCCATGAACTGACGGAAGAGATCAATCGCCTTGTGGCGAAGTACCACGATGAGACCGCGCCGGGCGGGCGTCCGCACCGGCTGGTGCTCATGGCTCATCCATTGCCCGCGTCACAAACGCCGGAAGAAGAAGGGGAGGTCAATCATGCCCGTGAGGAAGGATGACAACGGCCAGCGTTCCGTCGAAGCTGAGATCGAGGTGCCCGGCTCGCCCGAAGAGGTCTGGCACGCCATCGCGACGGGTCATGGCATCTCGTCATGGTTCGTTCCCAGCCAGGTCGAGCAGCGCGAGGGCGGCACCGTCGTCAACAGTTTCGGGCCCGGCATGGACTCGGTCGCGACGATCACACAGTGGGACCCTCCGAAGAGCTTCACGGCTGAGACCGAGGAAGAGCCGGGAACCGTCGCGACGCAGTGGACGGTCGAAACGCGGGACGGAGGCACCTGTGTCGTGCGCGTCGTCCATCGCTGGTTTGCAAGCACCGATGACTGGGATGCGCAGTTCGAAGGCCACGCCTATGGCTGGGCGACGTCGTTCTTCCGGATGCTCCGGTTGTACCTCACGCACTTCCCCGGCCGACCATGTTCGGCATTCCAGCTTTCCGCGGTCAGCGAGTCGTCGGCGCCGGAAACCTGGCAGGCCATCAAGAGCGTGCTGAATATTGAGGGGGCCGGGCAGCGTTTTCAATCCGGATCGGGTGTTCCCGAAGCGGCCGGCACCGTCGAGCGGAAGGAGATCGACGACCCCGAACTGCTGCGCACGCGTGAGCAGTTGCTCGCGTCGATGGACTGGCAGGAGAACGAGGAACCGGAACTGCTGCTGCGTCTCGATCAGCCCGCGCCGGGGCTCGCCCATCTGTTCGTGGTTCCGATGGGTGGCCCGACGATGGTGTCCATCCGTTTTCATTTCTTCGGCGATCAGGGCGCCGCGGTGGCTCACGACGCCGAGCGCGCCTGGAATGAGTGGCTCGCCCGTCAATTTCCCCAGGAAGCTGTGCAATGAAGGCCACTGTTCTCCGTACTGCCGGCGCGATCGCAGCCGGGATCGCCATCACGATGGTTCTCGTCGTTGCCGTTGAGTTCTTCAGCTCGATCGTCCATCCGTTCCCCGAAGACTTCGACGGCAGTCTTGAGGAAATGGCTGAGCACGTCGAGCGCTACCCGCACTGGGTACTCGCCGTGGTCGTCGTCGCATGGGGATTCACCGCGCTGGCCGCCACCTGGACGGCGGGGCGGCTGGGAAATCGCGGTAGCGCCGCCTTCATCGGCGTGCTGCTCCTCGCAGCGGTGGTCTTCAATATCGCGCAGTTGCCCTATCCCCTGTGGTTCACGATCACGTGCCCGATCGTGATTCTGCTCGCCGCCGCAGCCGGATGGTGGTGGTCGGACCGTCGCCTCGCCGCGCTCCGCCGGACGAGCGATCAATAAAGAGGAGGCATTCTCTACTTCGAGAGAATGCCTCCAAGTCGGGGCGAGAGGATTTGAACCTCCGACCTCCTCACCCCCAGTGAGGCGCGCTACCAAGCTGCGCTACGCCCCGAGCGGATGGCGTATGACGGGTCATACGTCTCCGAACGGTCGACCGTGCAATGCGTCAAGCCCTGCACAGGGAAGATTGTACGCGGCCGGGTGTGCCGCTGCCGCGTTCTGAAGCGGACAGGGTGGGATTCGAACCCACGGTACGCACGAAGCGTACACGGCATTTCCAGTGCCGCTCCTTCAGCCACTCGGACACCTGTCCGTCGGATGCCTGATTGCGGTAGTGTATCGGCATGACCGCTCGTGACAAGCCGAAGCAGCCCTCGAAGGCGCCGATCAGCGGCGTTCTCATCCTCGATAAACCGGTCGGCCCGTCGTCGATGCAGGCCATTGCGCGCGTCCGGCACCGGGCGGGCCGGGTCAAGACCGGCCACGCCGGGACACTTGACCCGCTCGCCGACGGGGTGCTCGTGCTGGGTCTCGGCCGGGCGACGAAACTGCTCAGCCGATTCATGGACACGACCAAGCGTTACCGGACGCTGATCGACCTCTCCGCGTTCACGACGACTGACGACCGCGAAGGCCCGCGTGAAGAGATTGAGATCATCGAGCCGCCGTCCAGGGCGGATGTTGAAGCGGCCGTGCAGCGATTCATCGGCCAGTTCGA
>SLJD01000229.1 GCA_007135295.1 Phycisphaerales bacterium | reverse complement strand
CGGAATCCCGGGAGTCTCAGGGGCCTTCGCCAACGCCGCATTCACAGCCGCATCCGATCAAGCCGCCCCCGACGGCCTCGCCACCGGCGGCAGACGTTTCCCTAACCGGCCCGCCGGCTCCGTCTGACTCGGGTCGCGGCTCATGAAAGCGGGAATCGATCGGCATGCCTCTGAACATCCCGTCCGGAAGTGCTTGGCGGGCTATGGTTCTCCTGCGGGCGACGGCGGCGGATGGTCGGCATCTGCCCGGCAGTTGTTTCAACGGGAACGTGGCATTAAAATTGTTCAATTCGAACGAGAAACCAGTTGCATTGGAGATCGGCAGTGAGTGATGTGCTCGATACGATGATCGGCGCTTCCGAGGTTGAGGCGGATCCCGCCACCGCCCGCAAACGGTATGAAGAAGCTCTCCAAGCCGAGGCCGACGGCGATCGGCTCGGAGCGATTGAGCGCCTTCGCGAAGCCGCCCGACTTTCCGACGAGCCGGAGTACACCTTTCGCCTCGCCTACCTGCTCGATCTGAGTGGCGAGGAGAACGACGCGATTTCCCTCTACGAGCAGCTCTGCAACGGCGAACAGCCGCACATCAACGCCCTGCTCAACCTCGCGGTGCTGTACGAGGATCGCGGCGACGTCAACCGGGCGGAGAAGTGCCTGCGGCAGATTCTCGAAACGAAACCAAATCACGCCCGCGCCCGGCTGTACATGAAAGACGTGCAGGCGTCGCGGAACATGTTCTATGACGAGGAGCATTTCCGCGACACCGCCAAGCGCAACGCCCTGCTCGACACGCCGGTGACCGACTTCGAGCTATCTGTCCGGGCCCGCAACTGCCTGAAGAAAATGCAGATTCGCACGCTCGGCGACCTGCTCAAAGTCACCGAGGCGGAGTTGCTCAGCTACAAGAACTTCGGCGAGAACTCGCTGATCGAAATCAAGCACATGCTCTCGCAGCGCGGCCTGCGGCTTGGCCAGGGGCTCGACGGCCCGTTCAGCCGCGCCCGCAAGGAGATCTACGAGGAACTGCGCGGCAAGGCGTCGGACGCGGTGCTCAACAAGCCGATCTCGGCGCTTGATCTGTCCGTCCGGTCACGCAAGGCGTTGCAGACGCTGAACATCCAGACGATCGGTGATCTTGCGTCACGCACCGAGGCGGAACTGATGGGCGTAAAGAACTTCGGGCAGACGAGTCTCGACGAGGTTCAGGAAAAGCTTGCGAACTTCAATCTGTCGCTGCGCAAACTCGACTGATCGAAGCCGGCTACATTTCGCGCCGGTTCCACCCCGTTGTGACGGTTCTGCTCAATGAGTCCGGGTCGCGGGCGACGTCGCTCGCTGCACGTCCGGGGGCGTATCATGACAGGCGCCTGCTGGAGCGCTCAGCAGCCCCGCAGTGGAACCTGCGCATGATGGGACCGGCGTGAACGAATCGCTTCGCGAACTGATCGACCGGATGATCGGCTGGCATGATGCCGGCCGGCGCGGCGTGATGTGCGCGGTGGTCGGGGCGCGCGGCTCGACGCCGCAGAACGCCGGGGCGGTCATGCTCGTCGATGAGACGGCGACGACGCATGGGACTATCGGCGGGGGCTGTGTCGAAGCCGAGGTCCGGCGGGCGGCGCATCGCCTGCTGGCTGAACACCGCCTGGGCGTCATGACGTTCAAGCTCGATCACGATTACGGCTGGGATGACGGGCTGATCTGCGGCGGGACGATTCATGTCGCAGTGGCGGCGATTCCCGATCGGGCGACCCTGCAGCGTGTGCGCGAGGCGATCAACCGCCGCGAATCGACGGTACTGCCGATCGAGACGGCCAATGAGAGCGGGGAAGCAGCGCGGTATCAACTGCGTCTTCCGCCGCGCGACCGCCTGTACATCGCCGGGGCCGGGCACGTCGGGCAGGCGCTGGCGCGGCTCGCCGGGCCGCTCGACTTCGATGTGCACCTCTTCGATGACCGGGAGGATCTGCTTGAACAGTTCGCGCCCGCCAGCGTCACGTGCGTCGCTGGCGACATGGTTGAGCAACTGGCGGCCCACCCGATTGACGCGGGCACTTTCTGCGTCATCGTCACGCGAGGCCATCGGCATGATGAACAGGCCCTGCATGCCGTGCTCGGCCGCGGAGCGGGATACGTCGGCATGATCGGCTCGCGGCGGAAGGTCAAGCTGATCTTCGATGACCTGCGGGCGGTCGGCGTGGCGAATGAAACACTCCAACAGGTCCACGCGCCGATCGGCGTGCCGATCGAAGCGGTGACGGTCGAGGAGATCGCCCTGTCGATCGCGGCGCAGCTCGTTCAGGTCCGCCGCGCCGAACGCCGGGCGGTCATCGAAGGGCCGATGAGCGAGCCGGCGGAACACGACGCCGACTGTGCCGGCGCAGTATCCAGCGCGGCGCTTCGAACGGCGGAATGAGATGAACAAGGCAAGAGCCGGCGAGGCAACTGGACCTGAACAATTTGAGGCAGTTGGCACGGATCCGAGTGCAAGGCGGCGTGTCGGATTGCTGCTCGCAGCCGGGCGCGGGCGGCGGATGAATGTCAGCGATGCCGGGGCGAATGATGACGCGGCGAGCAAGCTCGAACTGCCGTGGCCGACGTCGGGCGGCAATGTTCCAGTGCTGATCGCAGCGGCCTCGCAACTGGCACGGCGGTGTGATGATCTGCTCGTTGTGCTCGGCCATCGTGCGTCGCGTCTGGAGTCGTTACTCGACGAGTCTCGGCCGGCGAAATCGATCGCGACGATCAAAGCAGACCCGGATGCGCCGATGTACGAATCGTTCCGTGTGGGATTGAATCATCTCGCCCCATCCGAACAGTCCATCGAGGCGGTCGTGCTGCATCCGGGGGATCACCCGGTCATCACGGACGCGACGGCGAAGGCGGTCGAGGCGGCGTTTCGGTGCGATCCAACGCGGGCTGCGATGCCGGCGCACGACGGCCGGGGCGGGCATCCGGTCATCATTCCCGGGACGTTGTTCGCGGCGCTGCGGGCGTATTCCGGCGAAGGCGGGCTCCGGGCGTACTGGCGGGCGCATCCCGATGCATGCCGCCGCGTGCCGGTCGAGGACCCGTGGGGCCGCATTGATCTCGACACGGCTGAGGCCTACCGCGAGGCGAGGCAGCGATGGCTTGGCGAACTGAATGCGGACCACACGCCGCGGGCATGACGGTTCGAGCGATGTGTGGCTGACGCGGCGCTATTCGAGGTACGTGTAACCGGAGAGGCCGGCGTCGTAGGTGCGCATGAGGGTGCGGCTTTCGGCGACGGTCATGCGTCCGGAGGCGACGGCGCGTTCGCATTCCCGGCGGATGCGCTGGCGCAGGTAGTGCGTGTCGTACTGCACGTAAGAGAGCACTTCGCGGACGGTATCGCCTTCGACGACCTGCTCGATCCACCACCGGCCGTTCTCGTCGAAGCGCAGGTGAACGACGTGCGTGTCGCCGAAGAGGTTGTGCAGGTCGCCGAGCGTTTCCTGGTATGCCCCGACGAGGAACGCGCCGAGGTAGTACTCCTCGCCCTGCCGCAGCGGATGCAGTTCAAGCGATTGTTTGACGTCGCGGCGGTCGACGAAGCGATCAACCCGGCCGTCGGAGTCGCAGGTGATGTCGGCGAGTGTTGCGCGGCGGGAGGGGTATTCATCAAGCCGATGAATCGGCATGACGGGGAAGATCTGGTTGATCGCCCAGACGTCCGGCATGGACTGGAAGATCGACAGGTTGCAGAAATAGGTGTCGCTCAGACTCGCTTCGATGTCCTCGAGATCTTCGGGGACGGTGTCCATCTCGCGGCACTTGTTGCGGATCTTCAGGCACGTTGCCCAGAAGAGCTGTTCGATAAGGCCGCAATGTTCAAGCGACAGGTACCCGACGTTGAAGAGATTCATCGCTTCCTGCCGGGCCTGCTGCGCATCGTGGTAGCATTCGAGCAGTTGGCGAGGCGAAACGCGATGGTACGCGTCGATCAGGTCGTCAACCGGCCGGGGAAGGTCTTCGCGTTCATCCGTCGCGTTGTCTGAAGCAGGTTCGGCCCGGCCGTTGAGCAGTTCATCGGGCGTGCGGACGCTGTCGAGTTCGTTGGCGTCGAGGACGTTGAAGACGAGCACGCTGTGGTGGGCGACCATTGCCCGGCCGGACTCGGAGATGATGGTCGGATGCTCGACGTTCGCGTCATCGCAGATGTTCATGATGCGGTAGACGACGTTGCCGGCGTACTCGGCCCACGTGTAGTTCGTGGAAAACTCGGAGTTCGTCTGGCTGCCGTCATAGTCGACGCCGAGGCCCCCGCCGATGTCGATGTATTCGAGCCCGGCGCCCATGCGGGCGAGTTCGGCGTAGATGCGGCTGAGTTCGTTGATCGAGGCGTTGACTCGAAGGATGTCGTGGATCTGGCTGCCGATGTGGCAGTGCAGCAGCTTGAGGCAGTCGGCCATGCCGCGCTGTTTGAGGTATTCGAAGACATCGAGCAACTCGGAGATTGACAGGCCGAACTTCGCCTTGATGCCGCTCGAATGCCGCCACCGCCCGGCGCCGGGTGAGCTGAGGTTGACGCGCACGCCGATACGCGGCCGGACGCCGGCCTGCTCGGCCTGTTCGACAATGAGCCGAAGTTCGTTCGTGTTTTCGATGACGGGGATAATGTTGCGGCCGAGCTTCGTGGCCATCATCACGATTTCAATGTAGCGGTCTTCCTTGAAACCGTTGCAGATGATCGGCCGATCGTTCATGCCGTTGGTCATGCCGAGCACGGCGAGGAGTTCGGGCTTGGAGCCGACCTCCAGACCGAAGCCGTACTCGCTGCCGAAGTTCTGCAGGTCCTCGACGAGGTGGTGCTGCTGGTTGACCTTGATGGGGTAGACGGCGCAGTACCGCCCGCGGTAGCCGTATTCATCGATGGCCTGCTGGAACGCATCGTGCAGGTCGGCCATGCGTTGGCGGAGCAGGTCACCAAACCCGATCAGCACGGGAGCGCTCATGCCGCGCTCGTTCAGGCCGCGCACGACTTCATACAGATCGATCTCCCGCCGGGGATCGCGATCGGGGCGGACCACAACGTGTCCGGCGTCGTTGATGGCGAAGAACCCCTGGCCCCAGGCGTGGATCTGGTAACGGTCGGCGGCCTCATCGAGCGACCAGTCCGAATCGGTCGGGGCGGCGGTCGACGGAGCGGGGATTGTGCGATGTTCGGCGGTGGAAGCAGTGCGGCTCATTGGTCACGGTGAGTGTAGGCGAGAGGCCCGCCCCGCGACGACCGAGTGCGAGCGGCAACGAAACATTCAAGCGACAGCAACATTCATCCAGTATCCATATTCAGTATGCAACGGCGCAGTATTCAGCATGTGCTGGAGCGACCGCACCGCGCGTGGTGAATGCATAGCGATGTTCGCACTTGGACCGGAGTGGGCGTGTGACGGTGCATTGCGGCAGGACGGTCACTTCCGTTCGAGCGTCCGAATCTGCTCGTACAGGCTCGACATGGCGTTGACGTGGGACTCGATCGAGTAGTGCCGGCGGGCGTGTTCACTTGCCTGTTCGGTGAGCCGCCGTGCTGATTGGGGGTCGGCAAGGAGCATCGCGGCCGCGTCGGCAAAGTGCGACGGCGAGTCAGGCGGCACGAGTATGCCGGTCTGTCCCGGCGTGATGATCTCGCTGTGTCCGCCGGAATCGGCGGCGACGACGGGCGTGCCGGCGAGCATGGCTTCGATGATGGTCCGCCCGAAGCCCTCATCCACCGCCGGGGCGATGAGCACGTCCAACCCGGCCATGAGGTCGTCGACGTCCGGCCGAAAGCCGAGCATATGAACCTGTTCGCCCGCACCGCCGGCCGCGGCCCGCTGG
>SLJD01000143.1 GCA_007135295.1 Phycisphaerales bacterium | reverse complement strand
TCCACCGCGGGAATATTAAGTTCAGCCGGACGATTGAAGATCTCAATGGCTTGGCGACAGAGCTCAACAAAGCGCCGAAGCCCGGGATGGTCACTGTGGAGGTACGCGTTGCTCCAGACGAGGCGGCTGTCGGCATCGACCACGCCAACCCCTTCGCCGATGTGCTGGAGCACTTGCTGGGCTTCGACGGGGGAGAGGGCCGTTCCCGATGCTTCATCCGGGGAGGCGGGGGCGAGCATCAGTGCCGATGGATCCTCACGCAGTTTCCGGTCCACCGAGGCGAGGTCTTCAAGTTCGACCAGATCGAAAACCTGTTGCAACGACTCTCGCTGCGAACCAGTCAATTGGCCGGAGCTTCGCAGGAGTATCAGTCGTTGCCGGGGGGACGTCATGGCGTGTGTGCCTCGGGCCATCTCCATGTGCCACAAACAGGTCAGTGTATTGGCCCACCGGTCCGGCGTACAGCCCGGTGAACGGCTGCTAATCGAATACTTCGGCTTGACACGGCCCCGTCTGGAACAAGAATCCTCTGATGTCCGGGCGGACGCACGCCCGCAAATACTGGCGTCCGGTGCCGGTTCCGCCCGACAGAGAAAGGGCCGATTGTTGCCGCTGACATGATTCAAACCACGGCTCTGACAAAGACATTCGGACGAATCGTCGCAGTTGATGCAGCCGACCTGTCCATTTCCCCGGGGCAGGTGGTCGGTTTTCTCGGACCGAACGGTGCCGGCAAGACCACGACGCTTCGGATGATCTGCGGGTTTCTCCCGCCGACCTCGGGCTCCGTCCACGTCGGCGGTCACGATGTCGCTACGGACGGCCGCGCGGCAAGGCGACTGATCGGTTACCTGCCCGAATCGACGCCCCTCTACCACGAAATGCGAGTGCGCGAGTATTTGCGGTTTCGGGCAAAAATCTTCGGCATGCCCCGCTCGCGACGGAAGCGTGCGATCGACCTGGCCATCGACCGGTGCTGGCTCCGCGACGTCGCCCGCCGACCGATCAACCAGTTGTCCAAGGGTTTTCGCCAGCGGGTCGGCCTCGCTGCCGCGTTGTTGCACGAACCGCCGCTGCTCATCCTTGACGAGCCGACCGTCGGGCTCGATCCCTCCCAGATTCGTGAGGTCCGGAGTCTCGTGAGGGAACTCGCCGGCGAGCAAACGATTCTCTTCTCGACTCACATCCTGCCCGAAGTCGAAGCCACGTGCGATCGGATCGTCATGATCGCCGGCGGGCGGATCCAGGCCGACGGAACCATTGACGAGCTTCGCGCCTCAGCCGCAGGGGAGTCGCGGTACATGATCGAGACCGACACGCCGCAAAACCTCGACCGGATCCGCGCCATGCCGGAGGTGCGGGACGTGCAGTCCATGCCGCTCGATGCCAGGTGGTACCAGTTCACTGTCCTTGCGGCTGACGCCCGTGCCGACCTTCGCCCCGCGCTCTGGCAGACCCTCGCCCAGGCCCCGGGCACGGTGCGCGAGTTGCGGCGTGACGCGGCGTCACTTGAGCAACTGTTCGTCCGGTTGAGCACCGGAACTCAGATCGATCTGCATGGTCGCGGATCCGGGCAGCAGGAGAATGCCGCATGACGCGGGCGCTGGCCATTGCCGGCCGGGATCTTCGAGTTCACTTCTTCTCCGCCGGCGGATACATCATCGCCTGTCTGTTCCTGTTCTTCTCCGGGCTGGTGTTCATCAGCCGCGGCTTTGATCAGGGGCAGGTCGCGTCCATGCGCGTGTTCTTCTCCACCGGCACCGTGCTGCTGTTGTTCATTGCCCCCGCCATCACGATGCGGGCGATCAGCGACGAGCTGCGCATGGGAACCTTCGAGATGATCATGACCTGCCCGATCAGTGAGCGGGAACTGATCGTCGGAAAATTTCTTGGCGCGCTGGGCTTTCTCGCGGTGCTGCTCGTGCCGACCGGGGCCTACGTCCTTGCTCTGGAGATGTACGGCCG
Source organism: Phycisphaerales bacterium (assembly GCA_007135295.1). Lineage (GTDB taxonomy): Bacteria > Planctomycetota > Phycisphaerae > Phycisphaerales > SM1A02 > SLJD01. The sequence continues at coordinate 3,890 of SLJD01000143.1, read as the reverse complement.
GCCAGACTACGGCGAGATTTTCTGCGGCTACGCTGGCATGCTGCTCGCCGGTTCCGCATTCCTCGCCAGCGGCATCTTCGTCTCGGCACTGACGAACTCACAGGTCGTCGCCTACCTGATCACGTTCTTCTTCTGGCTACTGCTGAGCCAGGTCACCGCGGAACTGCCCGCGTACCTGCCGGATTACTGGGCGGGCATCGTCTTCGCGCTCGATCCCGGGCCTCGCCTGCGCGACTTCGCCATCGGGCTGGTCGACAGTTCCAACATCGTGTACTTCCTCAGTTTCGTCGTGGTCTTTCTCATGGCCGCCGTGCGGGCCGTGCGGGCAAGGAGACTGGCATGAGCGCGACGCAGCGATTCTCCACCCGGGCGTATGCGATCAACCTCGGCGTGTTCCTGCTCAGCATCGCGGTCATTGCCGTCGTCGTGAATTACTTCGCCCAGCGCGACAGCTTCCGCTGGCAGGCCGATGCCACCAGAACGCGCGCCTACTCACTCAGCGAACAGACCCAGCGGCTGCTCAACGACCTCGACGGGCAATGGTCCATCGGCCTTGTCATGGTCCGCGATCGCGTTGACGAACCAGTCCGCCGACAGGTCGATGAAGTGCTCGCCCGGTACGTTGAGCAGACCGGCCAGATCGACATCCGTGTCATCGACCCGACCGACCCGGCGTCGCTGATGGACTATGAACAGCTCCTCGGCGAACTGCGGTTGATCTACCGCGATCGCATCGACGCGTACGAAACCGCCCTCGACGACGGCATGGAGCAGTTCGAGTCGCTGCTGCTCTTCTCGCGCGAGCAGTCCGGCGGACTTGAAGCGTTCGTCGAACACCTCGACCGCGTCGACCCGGAACTGCGACAGGCGTTTCACCAGCGGGCGGGGGTATTCGGCCTGCTCGCCGATCAGGGCGAACAGGTCGCCGAAACCGTCGAAGAAGCCCGCGAAGTGCGCGATGATCAGCCACTTCCGGACTATGAAACCGCGCGGAGCGTTCTCGCCGCCGTGCTCGAAAACTGGTCGGCGGAGATGTTCGAACTCGCCCGCTTCTTCGAGCAGCTCGCCCGGATGCGCGACCTCGACGACGCCGTCCGCCAGCACGCGTCGGCATCGGTGCAGATGTACGACGACTACGCCCGGCGGCTCGCCGAAGCCGCCGACCCGCTCAAGCAGCTTCCCACGCTCGAACTCGCTCACATCGGCCAGGCGCTGCAGGCCGGCGACGCCGCGATCGTCATGGGACCGGACCGCGCCGCGGTGATCGAATCGTCGCAACTGTTCCCCGGCACGGTGACGTCCGGCGGACGCGACGGCGGGGTGCGGTACGACCAGCGGTTCCGCGGCGAGCAGGTCATCTCGGCCGCGATCCGCTCCCTGCAGTACGAAACCATGCCGGCCGTCGTGTTCATGCACAGCCATGAGGGCTCGCTGCTCCAGCGCGACCGCGAGCAGCAGACCGATCTCGTTGCTGTCCAGTCGATGCTTGAATCCAACCGCTTCGAGGTTAAGGAGTGGGTGATCGGCCGGTCAGACCGCCCACGGTTCGATGACGACCGGCCCGTCGTCTGGGTGCCCCTCCCGCCACGCACGCCCACGCCTGAAATCGACCGCCGCCAGCGTCAGCTCCTTGAAGAAATCGGCGAATTGATCGACGACGGCGAGCCGATGCTGCTCAGTTTCTATCCCAGTCTCCAGCCGCAGTACCGCCAGTCCGATCCGTGGCGGGATCTCGTCCAGCGGTTCGGCTTCGACATCGACACCTCGCGGGCGGTGTTCGAACGCGTGCGCGTCGCGGCCGACGAAACGCAGACGCAGCGCGGCCAGACCATTCACCGCTTCGAAGCGGCCCACCCAATCGCCGCCGCCGTCCACGGCCAGTCAAGTTTCTTCCCCATGCCCATGCCGATCCAACTTGGAGAAGGGCATGGGGGACCTGACTCCGGCGGCCCGTCCGGGCGGTACGACATCCTGGCTGAACTCCGACCCGGCTCGAACCGCGTGCTCGCGGACTGGACCGCCGAGTTCCTCGATCAGGATCTGATGGAAGTCGGCGAGCCGCTGACCGAGCCGAAGCCGCTCATCGTCGCCGGCGAGCGCGACACGCCCGGCGGCGGGGGCGAGCAGCGGTTCATGATTGTCGGCTCCGGCAACTGGATGCTCTCGAACATCGCCGACGCCGCGGAGACGATCGGCGGCCAGCGGGCGGCCCGCATCTATCCGGGCAACGCCGAGCTGCTGCTCTCCTCCGTGTCGTGGCTCGCCGGCTACGACGAACTGATCGCCCCGAGCCCGACAAGCCAGGAAGTCGCCCGGCTGGACGGCATGACCGACCGGACCCGGCAGTGGTGGACCGTCATCACGCTCGTCATCATGCCGGTCGGCGCGTTGCTGCTCGGCAGCGCGGTCTGGCTCATCCGGCGGATCTGACGTGGGCGAATCTCGTGATCAAGCGCGGGGTGGTCCCGCGCTGTGCAACGGAGACTGACGATGGACATCCGTTCAACAGTGGTCGCCGCAACGCTCGCCGTCCTGGCCGTTGCTGCCGCCCTGTATGTTGAACTCACCACCGGCGACGGCCGACGTTCCGCCGAGGACCGCGGCCCGCTGTTGCGCACAGCGGATCTGCCGCTTGATGACCTGCACCGCATCACCGTCGAGCGGCGAGGCCGCGATGCGCTGACGTTCGAAACAACCGCCGAGGGCTGGCGGCAGGTCGCCCCGTTCGATCACCCCGTCGACGCTCACTCGATCCGGCAACTCGCCGTCCAGGCCCTCCAGATGGAACGCGTCGACGTGTTCAGCCCCGGCGAACTCGGCGGCGTGGACTGGTCGGCCGATGCGCTCTCCCTCGACCCCGCCGACGGCCGCGTTCGATACGAGTGGCCCGACGGATCGCTGACGCTGAACCTCGGCCGACGCGGCATCGCCGGCCGGGCCTACCTTCAAGTCGACGGCGACGATCGCGTCTACGTCGTCAGCCATGAACTGCACGACCGGGCGCTCGGCATGGATCCGCGCGAATGGCGCGAACGGCGGCTGTTTCCCGACGCCGGCGCTGAAGCCGTCCGCATCGAAACCGAACTCGACGGCTGGGACTTCGCCCTCGAACGCGAGCGTCGGCGATGGCGCATGACCCGGCCCGTCGACGCGCGCGTCGATCGCGAATCGTTCGACCAGTACATCGAATCCGTCGCCCGCGCCACCGCCGGCGGGTTCATGGCCGAACAACCCGACCGCCTCGACCGCTTCGGCCTCGACGACCCGATCGCCCGATTCACCATCGAAACGAGCGAGGTCCGGGACGTCGACGGCGAGCCGCAACGCACGAACCGGCAGACATCGCTGATCGTCGGCAACCGGATCGGGATGGGCGGCGAGGATTATTTCGCCATGGTCGAGGGTCGCGAGGTCATCGTCCGAGTCTCCCAGGCCGTCCTCAACGCGCTGTTCCAGAACCCCGGCGCGCTGCTCGATCTGACGGCGAGCGGCATGCGGCCGGCCGACATCCAGTCGCTTCGCATCGCCGGGTCCGACGGTGACTTCACCATCGAACGCGACCGCGACCGTTGGATCGCCCCCGAGCACGGCGGGCGGACCGTCGATGACGAACGTGTCAAACAGTTGCTCGAATCACTGACCGACGTGCGGGCCGAAGAGGTGCGCCTGGACGACTTCCGCCACGACGCCGAGGTCGGCTTCGTGACGTTCTACGCTTTTGACGGCCGGCCGGCGGACACGGTGCGGATTGCCCGGGACCCGTCGAGCGGGCAGTGGGAACTCGACAACGGCGAGGGCGTCCAGCGGGTCTTCCCGGCGAGTCTCGCCCTGCCCGTCACGCCTGCTGACTTCGGCCTGCCGGCTGCTGGCGATGCCGGTGATGAGCAAGG
>SLJD01000456.1 GCA_007135295.1 Phycisphaerales bacterium | reverse complement strand
GGGCGTCGGGTGGGCGTTCCATTCCTGATCAATGAACTCCTGGATCAGCATGGTTTTCTCGGCGAGTTCAGTCAGGCGGGCACGATCGACACCGAGTTTAAGCTCCTGCCAGTCGTCTTTGATCGCTGAGACGCAACTCGGTTCGATGCCGACGACGGCAGTCGCGTTCGTGCCCTCGAGGCAGGCGAGGAGGTCTTCGGCGGTTTTGGAGCAGGTCTCGATCGCTTCATCCAGCAGGCCGAGACTGATCATCGAGCGGCCGCAGCAGCCGATCTGAGGCAGGACGACGTGGTAGCCGAGCGCTTCGAGGACATTGATCGCTGACTGGCCGATCGGCGATTCGTTGTACGTTGTAAAGCAATCGGGAAGGAGAATGATGGTCGGCGCGTCGGCGGGATGCTGCGCTTCGCCGCGTTCTTTGAACCAGTGGTAGAGCGACTGGCTGAACGGCGGAAGCGTGCGCTTCGGGTGAATGTCCATGACACGGTTGATCAGCCACCGTACTGGAGGGAATCGGTTCATCGCATTGGCGATCGGATGGAACGCCGAGCCCATCCTGTTCAACATGCGGACGCGTCCGAAGAGCCTGGCCAGACGCGGAGGGCCGCCCTGTTCGCGGTGGCGTTGGGCGGTGTATTCAGCCTTGAGCTTGGCGACGTCGACGTTGCTCGGGCATTCGGCCTTGCAGGCCTTGCAGGACAGGCACAGGTCAAGCGTTTGCATGGTGCCTTCGTCGCGCCATTTGGGCGTCCGGCCGTCATCGGAGAACTGTCCGGTGATCGCCAGTCGCAGTGCGTTGCCGCGGCCACGGGTCGAATGGCGTTCGTCGAGCGTGCCACGGTACGACGGGCACATGGTCCCGCCCTTCGTCTTGCGGCAGACGCCGGCGCCGTTGCACATCTCGACCGCGCCGTCGAAGCCGTGCTCGGTTTCGTAGGTGTAGAAGGTGTCCACGTCCGGCACACGAACGTCTCGATCGCCCGGCTTGACGCGCAGGTGTTCGATCATCGGAGCGGGATCAACCAGGTTGCCGGGATTGAGGCGGTGCTCGGGATCGAAGACGTGCTTGATCTGCCGGAAAGCGTCGACGATTGCGTCGCCGAAAAAGCGCCGAAGCATCGGCGAGCGGACGCGGCCGTCGCCGTGCTCGCCGGAGAGTGATCCACCGTAGCGCATGACGAGGTCGGCGACTTCCTCGGCGAGGGTCTCCATGAGCGTGCGGTCTTCAGCGTCGTGCGGGTCCACAAGCGGTCGAATGTGCAGGCAGCCGACCGAGGCGTGGGCGTAGTACGACGCCATCGTGCCGTGACGCGTGACGAGGTCGCGGAACTCGCGGACGAACTCGGGCAGGCGGGCCGGGGCGACGGCGGTGTCCTCGACGAAGGTGACCGGCTTGCGGTTTCCGGGTACGCCGTGCAGAAGCGGCTCACCGGCCTTGCGAAGTTTCCATGCAAAGCCCATGCGCGCCGGATCGGTGTACTGTTGAATCGCATCAGAGCCGGCGGTCTCGCGGAGTGCGCGGAAGCGGTCGGCGAGTTCCTCGTCATCGTCAGCGAAGTATTCGACGTAGAGCACGGCCGCAGGGGTTTGATCGTTGGGCTGCGGAAGCAGGTCGACGTAACGTTTGTATTCTGTGTTCCGGGCCGCAAGGTTGATGATGACGTCGTCGATCAGTTCCACGGCCGAGGGGCCGGTCGTCAGTATGTGCTGCAGCGCTTCGAGTGATTGATCCACGGTAGGGTACGCAACAAGGGCGAGGCCCATGCGATTCGGCGTCTCGACCAGGCGGATTGTCGCCTCGCGAACGACGGCGAGTGTGCCTTCCGAGCCGCAGATGAGTTTGGCGAGGTTGACCTTGTCAAACGTGCCGGGGGTGGATGCATCAAGCTGTTGAAGTATGAGATCAAGGTTGTAGCCGTCCACACGGCGGGTGATCTTCGGGAATCGGGCGTCGATCTCACTGCGCAGGGGGCGGACGATCTCGGCAATCTGTTCCGTGATGGCACGCACACGGTGATCGTGCTCTGCGGCGCCTTCGTAGAACTCGAGTTCCGTGCCATCGGCGAGGAGGACACGGGCGGCTTCGACATGATCGACCGTCTTGCCGTACTTGACCGAGTGGGTGCCGGCTGAATTGTTGCCGATCATTCCCCCGATGTTGGCGTGCGAGGATGTGGAGACGTCAGGGCCGAACATGAGGCCCATTGGCGCCAGTGCGGTGTTGAGATGATCGAGGACGATTCCGGTCTCAATGCGGGCTCGGCGGTTCGCTTCGTCCACCTCGATCACTCGATTGCAGTGGCGGGAGAAGTCGATGACGAGGGCGGTATTGACCGTCTGGCCGGCGAGGGACGTGCCGCCGCCGCGCGGCAGGATCGGCAGTTTGTGTTCGGCGCAGTAACGAACCGTTTCAGCGACGTCATCGCCATCCTGTGGAATCACGACGCCGATCGGCTCGGCCTGGTAGATGCTCGCGTCCGTGGCGTAGAGCATCCGGTAATGCTGATCGAAACAGACCTCGCCTTTGATCCTCTTGGACAGATCACGGGCCATGTCATCCGGCGAGGGGCCGTCCGACGGAACGCCGGCGGGTGATTGGATCACGTCAAGGGAAACGGTCGTCATGGCTCAATCAGGCGCCGCCAGCAAGGCGGGCACGGGGCTCCTTCGTATTCAATCAGAAAGAAGATTTGGTGTTGTCGGCCGGCTGTGCCGGTTCACTTCCAGTGGGCAGGCCTTGGAACGCTGCCCGACATGGCTGGCATCATCCTCTCCGCCCCGAGGTGACTACGGCTCGATCGCGTCGGTGATCGCCTCTTTGACGGATTCACGGTATGAGCCGCCGGCTCCGATGTGCACGTACTCGACCGCTCCGTCAGGCGCGATTACCACCGTCATAGGGATCGACTGGACACTGTAATCGCGGGCGACATCGCCGCTGTAGTCCATGGCGACCGGCAGTTCGTAATTGCCCTGCTGCCAGAACTCACGGACGGCTTCGAGCCGCTGCTCCGGTGAGTCGTGCTGGCGTTCGAGCACATTGACGGTCATGACGTCGACGGGCAGCCCCTCTTCATCGGCCCAGTCGGCGATGTCGTGCAGTACCGGAAGGATGCGGTGACACGGCTGACACCACGTCGCCCAGAAGTCGAGCACCACTGCCCGGCCGCGCAGATCATTCAGATCGAACTGCCCGCCGTCAGCCGTGGTCAGCACGATGTCCGGGGCAGGGCGGCCCTCAAGCGATTCGGCTCCGCCGATGGCCATTCGGCCACGCCCTTCGTCGGCCTCGGCTGAGCCGCGCAGCGATGACAGCCGCGTTACGCGACGCCGATCGCCGCGATCAAATGCGACGGCATCGTCGATTTCCGAAACGTCGATCGGCTCATACGAGAATTCGAAGTGGCTGTGAATCGCCACGCCATCCGGCACGCGCGAACCACTGTCAAGTACATGGGACGCTCCATGCAACCGTCCGCTCTCATCGTCGACGGTTAACTCAAGCCGGCCGTCCGGCTCGGTCAGCACGAGCACATCGCCGCCGTCCGCATCGCCTGCCTGATACGTGTGAGGCGTGAGATCGGGTGTTTGCGGGTGCAGGGTGGCGGCAATCTCGTCAACATCATTACCACCCCAGTGCAGGGCCAGCACCGGGATCGGAAGTGAATGAAACGCAGTGTTCAAGGTTGTCAGCGCCGGCCCGCCGGCCCGTTCGACGATCGCGTGCCGCCGGTCAGCCGTGTCTTCGTGCGTGATGACGATCCGCCGGTCAGCCACCCGGGAGGTGTAGCCGCGCACCGACAGAACGCCCCGTCCGTCCGGGCCGACTGCCATGCGGCCATCGACCTTCCGCGGTCGGGACGCGACATCGCCGTCCCGGATTTCCATCGTCATGGTGAACTCGATCGCGACCGGATCCATGTTTCGATGTGTCTCGATAAGGTCTTCCAGTGCCTGTGTGGCTGCCTTGTCGGCGGACATTGCGACGGCGGTCTCGGCGGCACCGATCGCCAGCGCAACCGTCAAGTAACGACCAGCCCGCCGTTCACGGCGGAAGACCGGACCGGGCCTGACAGTGTCACCAGAAAAATATCTCACCAGATTTATGATCCGCATAGGGCGCACCATGATACGGGGCGGACGGAAAACACGCTTGCGCCCGACCGAAAAACAGCGGACCCATGGATCAGGTCCGCTGCTCGTTATGGCGCTGAATGGACGTACCGGACTGATTGAATCAGCTGGAGCGATCCATCGCCTCGCGGGCTTTTTCCTGCAGCGCTTCAAGCGTTGCGGCTCCGGCTGTCACATCCGTCACCGTACCGTCCGGCCCGATGACCACGCTGGTCGGGATCCCCCGCACGCCGTACTCCATCACGACCGAATCATCGGTGTCGAGCAGGGTGGGGAAGGAAAAGCCCTGTTCGTTCCAGAAGCTTGCCACGTGATCCCGTCGTTCATCAGCGGCATGATCTTCCCAGACATTGATCGCGTAGACACGGACCGGGTAGTCATTCTCCTCGGCCCACTGCGCGAACTCATCGACCTTGGGCAGCGCCACGATGCAGGGCTGGCACCACGTCGCCCAGAAGTCGAGCACAACCACTTCCCCGCGAAGGTCGCTCAGTTTGACCGTCCGGCCGTCGAGGTCCTGGAGTTCAAAATCCGGCGCGGCATCGCCGACGGCTACGGGTGTCGGCTGAAGTTCCTCCATTCGCTCGACCGCTTCGCGGTTGTCGGTCGCGAAGCGAATCGGCTCATCCAGTTCACTGACGACCCGAGGCTCCATGGTGAGCGTTCCGTCCATCGCGAATTCCTCAGGCATGCCCGCGGGTGTCAGGTCGAATTCGATCAACTGGATGAGATTGTCGACCACATGCACATTCAGCGAACCGTCGTTGCCCTCGAACAGGAGCACGTCAGCCGATTGACCTTCGTGTTCGCCAGTCCGGTGGCCGACGAGCCGGATGTTCTCGACGACGCCCATGGACATCGCGTCGATGCGGTCATCGTCCGTCTCCGCGTATCGGAGTCCAAGGTGCGGCATGGGCAGGTCCGCTGCGCCGAACACCCGTTCCATGGTCTGAAGCAGGTTGCCGTGAAGCTCAGCTTCGAGGTACTTGTCATCAAGTCCCTCACGCTCCACATAGAACCGGTCATCAAGGGAGACGATGCGATAACCCTGCACCTCGACTTCGGCGTCGGTTCCTTCACCGATTCGCAGCGTGAAGTGGTCGGATTGCTCGCCCATCGGCGAATTGATGTTCATGGTCACGGTGTCATGCATGCCGCCAGCGTCCTTGTACGCCTGACCAACATCCGCCAGCAGATTCCGGCCGCGTTCAACGGCCTCGTCCGTGCGGTCGTCATCGGCGAGGGCGGCGGTCGCGAGCGCGGTGGTGAGCAGACAGGGGGCGGCGATCAGGCCGGCCAGCACTCCGGGTACGGTTCGTGTCATTGTGGACTCCAGAAAAGTCATCAGGTTCAAAGCAGAATTGCCGCGACGGGAAGTCGTCTCAGTGCCACAGCCGCCTTCGCAACCGGCTGCCGGCCAATGAGAACACCAGCGTGTCGTGGTCATTATTCCCGCTATCCTTATATTCAGCCGGGTATTGAGCCGGGCATTCCAGGCGGGATCGGGCCGATCCCGCTGCGAGTGCCCGTCCGGATTCAGCGGATGTTCACACGGGCACGTCTGACGGGGGTATGCCGCCTGAAAGCGACAGTGACTTCCATAACGATTGTACGGATTGTTGGCGGGTCGGGTGAATCATTTCACCGGCAATTTCCGCAAGCGGCTCCAGAACGAATCGGCGATCGTGCATATTCGGGTGCGGTACGGTCAGGCCTGGCTCGTCG
>SLJD01000146.1 GCA_007135295.1 Phycisphaerales bacterium | reverse complement strand
GGCTGCGTCGAAGTAGCGCGCGATCGACAGGCCGATCACCACGAACGCAAAGTAATCCCCGCCGTAGTCCGCCAGTGTCGCGGACGCCGCGTCACGACCGACGAGCTTGGCGACGAAATAAAACGAGGCGATCGAAAAAAAGATCGTCGCGAACGACCAGACGAACTGAAACTTGTAGCTCGTCTCGACGCGGACGTCGCGCAGCACGAAGCCGCGCATCTTCCACCATGCGAACCGGAACGTATGCTGCAAAACATGACTCATGGCACGTAACGCCTTTTAAGTCGATCTTCTCCGGTCGTTGCAATCCGCTCCGTCGCGTTCACAACCCGCTCCGTCGCGTTCGTCTCGAATGCAATCGCAGGAGATCCTGCATCCTGTTCCCGTGCACACGCCACCTCGACAGCCAACCGGGGGTCGTCGATGACGCCGAGTCGGGCGTGCTCGAGGTGGAGCACCCGGTCGCACAGGTCCGTGATCTCCTCCATCCGGTGCGTCGACCAGACGACGGCTCTGCCTCGTTCGCCGCGGGTCCAGTCGCGCACGTAATCGCGGAGATGGCGATCCCAGCGCACGTCGAGGCTGTTGGTCGGCTCGTCGAGGACGAGGATCCGCGGTTCGTGAACGAGCGCCCGGATGATCGCCAGTCGCTTGCGCATCCCGGACGAGTAGTCGCGAAAGTGCCCGCCGTCCTTGCCGGTCAGCCCGAACGTATCGAGCAACGCGTCGATCCGCCGACGGGCCGTCCGTGGCGGCACATGGTAGAGCGACGCGAAGAATTCCAGGTTCGCCCGCGCGCTGATCCGCCAGAAAAAACTCCGCTCGTCGCTCGGTACGAAACCGACGCAGGCCCGCACAGCCTCAGACGAGCCCTTGAGGTCATGACCAAAAACCGACACATGGCCCGACGTGGGCAGCAGCAGATTGCACAGGATTTTGAGCAACGTCGTTTTCCCCGCGCCGTTGAGGCCGACCACGCCCGCGACCTGGCCGACGTCGATCCGAAAAGAAACGTCTTCGAGTGCCCGAACGCAGCCGCGATGCCGCCAGGGACGGGTCAGCCAGTCGCCCAGTCCCCGACTCACCGGGTACTCCTTGCACAGGTTCACAGCCGTGATGGCCGACTCCCTTGACACGCTCATCCATCCTCCCCCATGCGTTCGTCCACAACCTTGGGTTGAAGGAGCCCTGTCACACACGCGTGAACAAGGCGACTCGCCACGCGGACTTCCGGCACGGCACACCACACGAGCACGCTCACGAACGCCGCCGACCCGACAGCCGTTGCAAACATCATCGACACAGCTTGTCCCACGAAGCCCCACTGCGCCGAAGGCGCGGGCCAGGCATGCTGTACGCAAAGGAGCGCCACAACCATCGACGCACCCGCCCCGGTCAGGGGCGCCCAGAAGTTCAACCGCATCAGGTCACCGGCCAGCAGCGATCGGCCATGCAGCACGTAGGCCAACACGAGGACCTTGGCGGTCTTGGTCAACGTCAGCGCCAGGGCGATGCCCAGATGATCGAGCGGCCCCATGAGAAGCCACGCGATGACGACGTTGGCCACCACGCAGACAAGGCCTACAAGGACCGGCGTTTTCATGTCCTTGAGCGCGTAAAACGTGCCCACGATCAGCCCGTCCAGCGCAAAAGCGACGATGCCCAGCCCGTAAAAGGCCAAGGCCCCCGCGCTGAGGTGCGTCGAGCGCGCGTCGAAGCGCCCGTGTTCGAAGAGGATGCTGATGATCGGCTGTCGCAGCATGAAGACCGCGATGCTGACCGGCACGCCCGCGAGCACGACGATGCGCAGGCAGCGGGTCAACAAGCGTTTCATTTCGTCGCGTCGGCCCGTGACAGCGAGCGACGAAAAGTGCGAGAACATCACCGTGGCCAGTGCGGCCGGTCCCAGCAGCACGATCGCGTCCGTGAGCTTTTTGGCATAGGTCAACGCGGCCAATCGGCCTTCCGCCAGTGTCGAAGCGAGGATCCCGTCGATGAGCTGACTGATGTGCGAGCTGACGACGCCGACGACCAACGGCCCGCCGAGCAGCATCATCCGACCCACGGCACTGCGGATCGAAGGCGTCCAGCCCGGACGGACAAGGCGCACTTCCTGACGCAGTGCCCACCCATGCACGAGCAGGCCGGCAGCTGCACCGAGCACCAGCGCGAGCCCGGCGTACGGCAGGCCTTTCCATACGAATCCCGCCGCCAGGATGCCGACCGTGACCGTGCGAAAGGCCAATTCGCCGCCTGCCGACCAGCAGAAGCGTTTGTGTGCGTCGAGGACGGTTCGCGTCAGGGCGGTGACGGTCAGCAGCGCCGCGCCGCCGGCCATGAACCGGAGCAGTTGGGCGGTCTCGATCCGCGCGTCGCTTTCGAACCCCGGCGCGATGAACCGCACAGCCGCATGGGGCCATGCTGCCAGTGCGACCGCCGCGATCGCCAGGATGCAGAGCAATCCGCCGCCGGCCGAGCTGAGCAGACGGTCCGCCTCGCCACGCGGGCCCTGCCGACGCAGTTCGAGATAGACCGGCAGTCCGACCGGGTGGACAAGCTCGCGTACGACGTAAACGAGCATCCACACGACCGCGAAGGCAGCGTAATAGCAGTCGGCCGACCGGCTCGTGCCAAGGTAGTGCGCGACGATGATCTTTTCGGAGAAGCCGACGATTTTGCATGCCAGCAGAATGCCCGTCACGCCGAAGACAGCCGTCAGAATCGCGCGCGTCACCGAGGGGGCCGTAGCCGTCGGGTCGGCCTCAGCCCGTCTCCCGTGCAGGGGGCTCTGGACAGCCTCATTCATCGCGACGGTGCGCGTCATCGGCTGCAGGCCCTCCTTACGACGGACGATGTCCGAAAGCGACTTTCCTCGAACCGAGACCGCATCGCACAGCCGGCACGGGACGGCACGTGACCGTCAAGGCATGGGGACAGCCGGGCGTAGATCCGACGTACTGCCTCTGCGGTCCGTTCCGCTGTGAACCGCTCCTGCACGCGCGTTCTTGCACGAAGTGCCATCGCGGCGCCGCGCTCGGGGTGATCTCGAACGAGTCGCATGTGCGCAACGAGCGCATCCAGGTGCTCCGGTGGGAACGTGAGCCCCAAGGCCTCGTCATCGACGATCTCAGCCGTACCCGCCGCGGCGGCAGCGATGACGGGCACGCCCAAGGCCATCGCTTCGATGAGAACGCGCCCGAACGGTTCGCGCGAGGCGGTGTGAACGAGCGCATTCGCGCCGCCCAGGACTTTCTCCATCGCGTCCTGCCAGCTGAGAAGACGCACACGCCCGGTGAGGTTTTGCGAGACGATCCGCTTTTCGAGATGCGTTCGCCAGCACGTATCCCCGTCGCGCGGCAGACCTCCGACCACCAGAAAACGCGCGCGATCGCATTCGCGTGCCACGCGGGCAGCCGCATCCAGGAAGACATCCTGCCGCTTCCAGGGGACGTATTGGCCGACGTTCACGTAGATGAACGATCCGCTCGGCCAACCCAGTCGCATGCAAAGCGTATTGTGCAGGTGCGCGGATCTTCCCTCAGCCAGGCTTTCCGAATCGACGCCGTTGGGTACGACCGTGATTCGATTCGGATCGACGCCGTTACGGATCAGATGGGTGTGCACCGCCTGGGAGACCGCGATAACCCATGTCGCGGCACGCCCGCACCATGCCGCGAGTCGACCGGACGGCGCGAAGTCGCGCACATGCCAGACAATCGGCGTGCGGCGCATCCAGGCGGACGGGACGCAGGTCAGCAAGGCGTCCGTACCGTTTGCATGAACCATGTGCGGCCGAAATACGCGCATCGTCTCATCCATCCGCAAAAGATTCGACCCGCCGGCTTCGATCAGTTCCAGGAATCGCCCCAACCGCATCCTCCGGGCCGGTTCGAAGCAACGCAGCGCAAAGTGCCAATTGGCAAGCCCCGACGAGACCCGTCTCGGCAACCCGGCCTCGGGGCAGAGCACGCGGACCTCGAGACCTTGACGATTCAGATCGCGGGCCAGCAGCGCAAGGCTGATCTCGGCGCCGCCGCATCGCCCCGAGGTTCCCACAAGCAGCACGCGACCGCGCTCACGAGGAGGACGGCGGTTCATTCGACGATACCGGCGCTATCATCGCGGCGACCCAATGGCCGACCACGTCGCCCAGCGCTCCAAACACATTCGCCACGGCCGGTGCCGCATTCGTCCGCGCCGCATCGAGCCGATCGCCCGACGCGCAGGACGATCCCGCGACGACCGGACATAATGCAATGAGTCCGATCCACATGACGCGCCGCACGTGACGCAGGCGACTGTTGGTTACTCGCTTCATCAATGAGCTCCCTTGTGCTTGTTCACCCTTCACCGACGATCACGGCTTCGACCATCTCCGGCGAGGGCGTCACGCGGAGGACTTCCTGGACCGTGGTCAGCCCTTGTCTGATTTTTTTGATGCCGCTGTTCCGAAGCAGCTCCATGCCTCGGCGGACCGCTTCGCGTCGAAGCTCGTCCGCATGCCTTTTTACGGTCACCATCTCGCGGAGTCGGCCGTCCATGACCATCAGCTCCGTTATGCAGGTCCGACCCCAGAACCCCGTGAACCGGCAGGCGGCACAGCCCGTGCCCACAGCCACGCGCGTGATGTCGGACGCCTCGGGCCCGAGCTCCTGAATCGCACCCTCCTCGGGCGATCGCCACTGCATGCAATGCGGGCAGACGAGCCGTACGAGACGCTGCGCGAGGACAGCCTCGACGGAGGACGCGATCAGAAACGGTTCGACGCCCATGTCGATGAGCCGGCTCATCGCGCTCGGCGCATCGTTCGTATGCAGCGTGCTGAACACGAGGTGGCCCGTCAGGGCGGTACGAATCGTGATCTCGGCCGTCTCGTAGTCGCGCGTCTCGCCGATGAGCATCACGTCCGGATCGTGGCGAAGCATCGAGCGCAGAGCCCGCGCGAACGTGAAGCCGATCTCCGGGTTGACCTGCATCTGCGTGATGCCGTTCATGCGATACTCGATCGGGTCTTCGACGGTGAGGATCTTGGTTTCCGACTTATTGAGGCGCTTCAAGAGGGTGTAAAGCGTCGTCGTCTTGCCGCTGCCGGTCGGGCCCGTGACGAGAATGATCCCGTGCGGCTTGCGGATGAGCTCGAGCAGGATTTCCAGGTCGCGCCCCTCGAAGCCGAGCGATTCGAGCGTGTCGATCTCCATGCCTCGCGTGAGGATGCGCACGTTGAGCGCTTCGCCCGAGGGAGTCGGCAAAATCGAGATCCGCAGATCGTAGGCATGGCCCGCCAGCTGGAGCTGGGCCCGCCCGTCCTGCGGGAGTCGATGCTCGGCGATGTCCAGGTTGCTCATGATCTTGGCCCGACTGACCAGCGCGTGGCGGAAGTGCCGGGCCGAAGGAGGGACACCCGCGTCGCGGAGGATCCCGTCGATGCGATACCGGACCCGCAGTTGCCCCTCATAGGGCTCGAAGTGCACGTCAGTCGCCCGCTGCTCGATGGCGTCGGTCAGGATCTGGTTGAGCAGTCGGATAACCGACGCATCGCGCGCGGCGTTCTCGTCGTCGCCGTCCAAGCCCTCGCGCGACTCCTCGCTGCCGGCGCCCGGCTCGTGGCGCGTCATCCGCTCGACGGTATCGGCCCCCACGCCGTAGTGACGTCGAATCGATCGCTGAATCGCCTCGGCCGTCGCGAGCACGAGCGTGATCTCGCGGTCCAGCAACACGCGGAGCTCGTCGGCCAGATGTTCGTTGAAGGGATCGTCCGTGGCGATGACGACCCGGCCGTTGTCGGTCGCGACGGGTACGATCCGGTAATGAGTGGTCAGGCTCGCAGGGACGACGACGATGGACGATTCTTCGATCTGCCCGTCTTCCAG
>SLJD01000433.1 GCA_007135295.1 Phycisphaerales bacterium | reverse complement strand
CCGTGACGGCTGACCGCCTCGACCAGCATGGGATGCACGAGGAATCGTTCCGAGTGCCCATGCAGGCCATTCCCAGTATCGCTCGACGTTTGGCGGCCGACCCGCCGGGCCCTACCGGACGGCTGGTAGCGGTAGGCACCACAGCGGTGCGGGTGCTTGAGTCGGTCAGCACCGAGCAACTCACGAATGCATCGCCGACCGGAGATCTCGTCGGCCGGACTGACCTGCTCATCGCTCCGCCTTACCACTTTCGTCATGTCCACGGTCTGCTGACAAATTTTCATCTCCCCCGTTCGACCCTGCTCGCGCTGGTGGCGGCGATGGTCGGGCTCGAACGCCTCCATGCGCTGTATCGCGAGGCGATCGAGCGTCGCTATCGCTTCTACAGCTACGGAGACGCGATGCTCATTCTGCCGTAGCCGGGACGTTGGTTCGAGCCGGTGTTTTTGACCGTGTCGGCAGCGGCAGGCCGATGTATCCTCTTAGGGTTCACCATGGCTCATTCTGTACGACGACCAGTTGCGGAATTGATTGACGGGCTTCCGATCGCGCTCGCCTCTGGCGGTGGCATGATGGTCAGTGGGATCAGCGAGAACTCGAAGCGGGTGCAGCCCGGCGATCTCTTCATTGCACGCGTCGGCACGCGGTCGGATGGGCGACGATTCATCGGCGATGCCGTGGCAGCCGGAGCCTCGGCTGTTCTGACGGATGCGTCCGTCACGGTTCCAGACGGGCCGGCAGTGTTGCGTTGCGAGTCCATCGGGGATGTACCGGCTGTTGCGGCAACAATCGCTGAGCGGCTGAATGGCCGACCGAGTGAGCAATTGACGCTGATCGGCGTGACGGGGACGAACGGCAAATCGACCGTTGCCCACATGACTCGTGAGTTGCTTGCCGCGACCGGCCGCCGATGCGGATTGATCGGGACGATTGAGATTGACGACACGGTGGAATCGACGCCGTCCGAGTTGACTACCCCGCCGGCGCATGATCTCAGTGCGATCCTTCGCCGCATGGTTGATCGGGGATGCGACGCGTGTGTGATGGAAGTCTCCAGCCACGCCCTTACGCAGGATCGCGTCAGCGCGTTGGCCTTTGATGTGGGGGTGTTCACGAACCTTAGCGGTGACCATCTCGATTATCATGAGTCGATGTCGGTGTACGCAGCCACGAAGGCCCGGCTGTTCGCCATCCTTCCCCCGTCCGGGCTGGCGGTGGTAAATGTTGACGATCCGGCTTCATCAATCATGACAGTGGGATGCCGGGCGGAAGTGGCGAACTGTTCGCTGAAGGGGCATGGCGACTGGAACAGCCGTGTGCTCGGCAAGCACCTGGGCGGTCTTGATCTGGAATTGCGCGACGATCGGGGCCACGCGGAAATCCGCCTTCCTTTGCTTGGTGAGCACAACGCGATGAATGCATTGCAGGCCGCGGCGGTGGCGCGCTACTGCGGTGCTGAGAGTCGCGACATTTCCGCGGCACTGGAGCGATGCACATCGCCGGCAGGGCGGCTGGAGACCGTGACGCCACCGGGCCACCCGTTCACGGTGCTGGTGGATTACGCCCACACGGATGATGCGCTGGACAAGGCGTTGGCGGCGGTTCGGCCGATTGTGCCCGATGGCGGGCGATTGCATGTGGTGTTCGGTTGCGGAGGTGATCGTGATTGTGACAAGCGGCCACGCATGGCTCGCGCGGTGATGCGATGGGCTGATCAGGCGACCATTACTTCGGATAATCCGCGAAACGAGCCACCCGCACGGATCATTGAGCAGGTTGTTGCCGGCGTGCCAAAGGAGCGATTGAAGGACGTGATGTGCGAGGAGAATCGTCGACAGGCCATTGCTGCAGCGGTTGCGAACGCCGAAGTCGGCGATGTACTTGTCATTGCCGGCAAGGGGCACGAACCTTACCAACTCATCAGCGGGCGGACTGTCGCATTTGATGATCGACAGGTGGCACGCGAGGCCATCGATGTACACCGGTGGCAGGCGGAGTCAGCATGACGTTCTTCGAGTTGCATCGCTTGAGAGCGGCCTGCGGCGGGCAGTTCCTACAACGGCCGGCCGGGGCGGTCACGGTCGAGGGGATCGGCATCGACACGCGCCAGCCGTTGGACGGCAAGGCGTATGTCGCCATCCGTGGGGAGCGGTACGATGGGCATGCGTTTCTTGCCGATGCGGTGCGTTGCGGAGCACGCCTTCTCGTAGTTGATCAGGAATTGTCCCGGGGCCAAATGGATGAGGAGTTGCCGGAAGATGTTGCCGTGATCCAGGTCGATGACACGCGGCAGGCACTCGGCCGGCTGGCATCCGCTTATCGCCGCACGTGGACCATGACACGGGTCATTGCGGTGACGGGGTCATGCGGTAAGACGACCACCAAGGAGATGATTCATCACGTGCTCGGCACCTCATTTCGTGGCCGGGCGGCGCCGCGATCGTTCAACAACGATATTGGCGTTCCGTTGACGCTGCTCTCCGTCCAGCCGGGCGATCAGTACGTCGTCCTCGAGGTCGGAACAAGTTCATCTGGTGAAATCGGCCGGCTGAGCGCCATCGCTGAACCGGACATCGCGGTTATCACCATGATTGGCCGCGCGCACCTCGAACATTTCGGAACGGTTGAAGCGATCGCGAAGGAAAAGGCGGCGCTGGTCGCACACCTCGATCATCAGGGCCTCGCCATAGTTACTGCGGACGCGCCTGAACTCCGTGCCTATCTCAGACTTGCCGATGCGATCGTCCTGTTCGGTGAAAGCGACGATGCCGATCTTCGGCTGACCGGGCGAGGGCGCGACGCTGAAGGATGGTGGCTAACCGTTAATGGCCGGCAGACGTTCCGGCTTGGTCTGCCCGGATCGCACAACGCGCAGAACGCGCTGGCCGCGATCGCTGTTGCTCGCCGATTCGGCTTGCGTGATGAGAAGATCAGCCGGCAACTGAGCGCAGTGCAGGCGCCTGCCATGCGGTTGAGTCGAAGCGTGGCGGGTGAAGTGGTGTATTTCAATGACGCCTACAACGCGAATCCTGAGTCAATGAGGGCCTGCCTTGCCGCATTTGAGGAAGTTGCATCTGCTTCTGAAGCGGAGGGACGTCGGATCATTGTGCTTGGTGACATGCTTGAACTCGGTCCGGCTGCCGAGGGCTTGCATCGCGAGCTGGCGGTCGATCTTGATTCCATGCGGCAGCGCCGAGCCGTCGATGAGGTCGTACTGGTCGGACCGCTTGCCGGATTGATTGCTGACGAGCTTGCGGGACGCTGGCCCGCGGAATCAATCCGGACAGTCGCTCACCTGACGGACCGGGTCGCAGCTGAGATGGTCGCCGACTTTTCTCCCGGAGACGTGGTGCTGCTCAAGGCGTCACGCGGTATGGAACTGGAGCGTTTAATTGATGCGGTCGGCGATCGATCGTCCACGCCCGCTGAGACGACGGGTTCATCGCCTGAGCCGTCCGCTGGAATGGCGGATACGTCCGGTCACCAACATGCGTAAAGCATTCATGAAGTATTCAAGCTGCCCGTATCATGCTCTATAACCTGCTTCAGGAATACCACGGAGTGCTTGACGATCTGGGGCTATACCGGCTTGTCCAGGTGCTCTATCAGTTGGAATTCCGTGCTTTCATCGCAGTACTGCTTAGTTTCGTGCTTGTGCTGCTGGCAGGAAACAGGACGATCCGGTGGTTGATCAAGCAGAAGATTGGTGACGCGCCGGAGTTCTACCATTCAGACCTCAATGAACTGATGGCCCGGAAGGCGGCGACGCCGACCATGGGTGGGATTCTGATCTGCGGAGCGATTCTGGTCACCATGCTGCTGCTGGCGGATTTGCGCAACGGGTATGTGCATATTGCGCTGGCGGTTCTTCTCGTATTGGCGGGGCTGGGGGGGGCAGATGACTGGCTGAAGCTGACATCGGCTCGCCGCAATCCGGGGTCGCGGGAAGGGCTGTATGCCTGGGAGAAATTGCTGTTCCAACTCGGGATCGGCATGGTCGCAGGCTTCTTCGTGTACCGCCATGGCCTTGGCGATGAGGCGGCACATGTACTGAATCTGCCGTTTCAGCGTACTTATGAACCGCAGACCACCACGCTTGAGCCCGGCGTCATCGTGCTGGGAGCGCTGAGTTTCACGCTGCTGGCGACGTTGCTCATTGCCGGGACGTCCAACGCGGTCAATCTGACAGATGGCATGGACGGACTGGCTGGCGGGACCATGGTTGTTGCGGCGTTCGCGATGATGGCGCTGTGTTTTATCGCGGGCCAGCCGGATATCGCTCAGCACCTGCTGTTTCCATACGTGAAAGGCAGCGGCGAGCTCATGATTGTCACCGGAGCGATGGCGGGAGCGTGTCTCGGGTTCCTGTGGTTCAACTGTGCGCCGGCCCAAGTGTTCATGGGAGACACCGGATCGCTTCCGCTCGGCGGCTTGCTGGCGTACATCGCCGTGGCGGTCCGCCAGGAAGTTCTTCTGCTCGTGATCGGGGCGATCTTCTTTGCCGAGATGGCGAGCGTGATGATACAGGTCGGCTATTTCAAGGCGACCGGTGGGCGGCGCGTCTTCCGCTGTTCGCCGATTCACCATCACTTTCACCTAGGGGGATGGTCGGAGCAGCAGGTGGTCACAAGGTTCTGGCTGCTGGCCGTGATCTTCGCGATGATCGCGCTGGTATCGATCAAGCTTCGATGATGATTTCAAACGGCGAAGGGCGCTCCGTTAAGTCACATCCAATGATGGCGTATCCGGCGCGGTTTGACATGACGCAAGCACGTCTTCAAGGTCGATGGTGGCGCCGGGAGTCTGAACCGGTTGCGGATCCCGCCACGTCCGGAGCATCCGGAGGAGTTGAAGCATGTCGGGACGAAGCGGCGCGACGAACCGGACCGGTTCATGGGTCGCGGGGTGTTTGAAGGCAAGTGTGGTCGCATGCAAGGCCTGGCGTGTGACCAGCGGGTCGCGCGGCGATTGGTTCATTGTGCCGGCCGGACCGGCAATGTCTCCGACAGACAGGTGCCGACCCCCGTACATGTCGTCGCCGACGATCGGGTGGCCGAGGTGCGAGAGATGAACCCTGATCTGGTGCGTCCGGCCTGTTCTCAGGTCGAGCTCAACAAGCGAGTAGTCGTCATACAGTTCCCGCACGTGGTAGATGGTTACCGCTTCCTTGCCGGTTTCATCCCAGCGGACGGCGTATTTCTCTCGGACCGTCGGATGCTTGCCGAGCGGCAGGTCGATCGTGTCAGCGGGGGGGTCGATGCGGCCGTGAACAAGTGCGAGGTAGCGTTTGTCGGTCTGGCGGTCATGGAACTGGTTACCGAGCCGCCAGTGGGCCGTATCGGTCTTGGCGACGACCATGGCCCCGGTGGTGTGGCGGTCGAGGCGGTGGACGATGCCGGGGCGGGCGAACTCCTCACCGATGCTGGAAAGTGAGCCGTCGCCCCGCCTCTGGAAGTGATACGCGAGAGCATTGATCATCGTCCCCGAAAGGTTGCCCCGCGCGGGATGCACGATGATGTCTTCGCGTTTGTTGAGCACGATGATGTCGTTGTCCTCATACATGATGTCGAGGGGGATTGGCTCCGCCGGGATCTCCTTGCTCGGCGGCGGGGGCAGCACAGCAATGACCTCATCGCCAAGCCGGAGTTTCGTTGACGCCTTTGGCAATCGGCCATTGACAAGGACGGCTTCCTCGCGAATCAAATGCTGGAGTGAAGTTCGACTGAGGAACGGGATACGGTCGACAAGGTACCGGTCGAGCCGCTTGTTCAGATCACGCTGAAGTTTGAAGCGGACGCAGACCGGCGTCTCATCGTCATCACGCTGATTCTGATAGAGGCGGTACAGCGCATCCTGATCGACTTTCCCTCGGCCTGGG
>SLJD01000251.1 GCA_007135295.1 Phycisphaerales bacterium | reverse complement strand
TCATTGGATCGTTCGAATTGTGTCGTTCGAAAGGGGAAGGCGAGGCCGTTACGCGACGAGGCCCTTGGTCAGCCGCATGAACGCGGTCTCGAGGTTGACCTGTTCCTTGTAAAACCCGCTGATGCGGAACCCCTGGGCGATCAGGCGGTTGGGCAGTTCCGAGATCGTCAGCCCGCTCTCCGGGTCGATCAGCACGTCGAGCCGCTCGACGCCCTCATGCTCGCTGATCTCGACCTGCGAGATGCCCGGCACGCTTCGCAGCAGTTCAGCGGCCTGTTCGATGCGGTCTTCAACCTCGATGTGCACGACCTGCCCCATGCTCGCCCGGGCCATGATCTCGCTGACCTTGCCTGAGAAGACGAGCTGGCCCTGCTCGATTATGCCCACCGTGTTGCACAGCTCGGACAGCTCGTGAAGGATGTGCGAGCTGATGAGGATTGTCTTGCCCATCCGCCGCAGTTCCTTGAGCAGTTCGCGGATCTCAATGCGGGCGCGGGGGTCGAGGCCGGAGGCCGGCTCGTCGAGCAGCATGACCTTCGGATCGTGCAGCAGCACGCGGGCGATCGACAGCCGCTGCTTCATGCCGCGCGACAGCCCGTTGACCTCCGCGTTGGCCTTGTAGTTGAGATCCGTGAGGTCGAGAACATCCTGGACGACCTGCCGCCGCTGCTTGCCGTGAATGTCGTAGCAGGCAGCGAAGAACTCGAGATACTCCTTGACGACCATGTCCTCGTACGCGCCCATGAAGTCGGGCACGTAGCCGATGACGGGCCGGATTTGCGGGTTCTGATAGCCGACCACCTTGCCGTCGATTCGCGCTTCGCCCCATGTCGGCTTGAGCAGGGTGGCGAGGATCTTGATCGTGGTCGTCTTGCCCGCGCCGTTCGGCCCGATGAAGCCGTAGCAGTCACCTTCCCCGATTGAAAGGTTCAGGTTGTCGAGCGCGGTCAGTTCCCCGTATTTTTTCGTCAGGTTAATCGTTTCGATCATCGGCATATGGGCGTTCCTGTCGCGGCGGTGTAATCGCCGGCTGCCTTCGGGTTACTCAGATTCATCTGCGGGCACGATCGATTCCGGCTCGACCGGCAAGGGATAAATCCATCGCACCATGGTCAGGCCCTCGCTTGACTGCGCCTCGCCGTCCACGTGGACCGGCACCGGAATCTCGGAATCTTCAAGATAGCCGATGATGATGACGCACGGCCGATTCATCCATCCCGACAGGTCGATTTCGCGGCCCATCATACGCTGGGCGACGACCTGGTCATCATCGAACTGCTCGCCGATGTAGTTCGGCGGCGTCAGGGCGTGATAGAAACTCTGCATCTCAAGGATACGTCGGCGGTCACGCGTCTGAATGCCCGGCAGCCGCCGCGTCTGCGCCAGCGGTTCAAGGTACTGGCCGTCAATGAACCGTTCAAGCCGGGCGTCTTCCCGCGTGTCGGTGATGTCGGCGAGGTTGTATCGCCGGCCGCTTTCGAGCGTCCGCCCCTCCGCCGGAGCCCAGGCGTACGCGCTGTTCAGCATGAGCCCGGATCGCGTGCGGCTGATATACGGCACTTCCCGCCCGTCACGCATCTGGTACATCGGCGGCGTGCGGCGATTGCTGCTGATCAGGAAGATCTGCACGTCATGCAGATCGCCCGGCATGTTGTGCTCGATCGTCCCCGCCAGCCGCCTCACGCCGGGGCCGGCCGTATCGACTTCGCGGACCGGATCATCCGGGTCGACGTGGATCGGCACCGACCCCCACGACTCGTCAAGCACGCCGAGCCACTGCCCGTGCAGGTTCGTCGTCGTGGATCGTGACGGGATAGTCAATGTGTCGGCCCGAAGCCGATTGTCTACGCGGTAACGGTCCGCGTTCGGAAAGCGGTTCAGCGACTCGCCCGGCGCCTGCCAGACCGAAAGCAGATTGCGACCTTCCACCTGGGAGTCGATCGACACCGTCGTATTGCCGTACCGTGGCATGTATACCGAAAAGTATGACGATGCCCGCTGGTATTGCGGCTCGTGGGCCATCGGGTCATCCGGTCGACGCGCGATGTGATCGAGCACCGACAGGTGCTGGACGGAGACGTCCTGGTCGCGAATGACGGTTACGCCGCTCCACGCCACTACCGTAAACACCAGGGCCGACAGCGCGAACGCGACCCACGCATGATGTGTCACCTAGAACTGTCGCAGCAGAAAGAACCCCCCCGGCCCCGCGACAAGCCAGTACACCGTGAAGACGAGCAGCGAGAGCATCACCGCAATGCCCGCATGACGCCGCATGTCCAGCCGGCCGAGGATCATCTCCGGCATCTCGATCAGGCGGCTGTTGATCCGGCCAGCGGAAAGCTGCTCATCATCTTCCAGCGCGCGAATCTCAACCGCCGTCGGCGCATCAGCCCGCCGGCCAAGCACGCGGTTCCACAGCACATCGGCGTGCGGCAGCCGATACCGCAAGCCGGCGAGGCGCGGCGACGCCACATCCACGCCGATCAGGGTGATCCGCCCGAAGCCGTACATTCTTTGCACGCCGACGATCCGTCCGTCCGCCAGCGCGAGCAACGGCTCATAGCCGTTGTTTATCGCATCGAATGAGCCGTCCGCTTCCGCAAAGACGCGAATCGCCATTCGAACGTCATCGTCGTCAGCCCCAACATCCCGCGACTTGCTCAGGATCGGCAGCAGTTCCGCGACAGGAACATCCTCGTCGAGCCGCGGCGCGTTCTCCGGAAGCAGATCTGATAATTCGTTGGCATCCGCCCGGCCGAGCGACCAGTCGTCGCCGACTTCCGGCAACGCGATAATCAGATGCCCGCCGCGGCGGATGTATTCGCGGAGCGAGTTTGCCGGATCCACCCGCAAATCAGCCGGCGAGGCGTCGCGGCCAGGGCCCCAGACGAACGCCTCGAACCCCTGCAACGCTTCCCACCGGTCGGGCAAATCGTTCGGCGCGATGCCCGCCACGACCTGCGTGTATTCATGGGCACCGTTCGGCGAATCGAGCAACCGGTTCTGCACGTCGTACGCGCCGAGGCCCATCTGCTGCGACGTGCCGATCACCCCGATCATCCCGTGCCGGATCGGCACAAGCCGGTGCGAGACGTCGCTCGGGCTCACCCGTGACACGCCGAGTTCCCGGCCGATCGCCTCGTCGTCCTGTTCGAGCACGCGCACCGTCCAGACCGTCCCCGCGTCGACGTGCGGCGAGGGCAGCAGCGGGGCGTACAGCCAGACGTTTGTCGGCAGATTCGGCGTCAACGTCACGGACCGGCCGTACTCCGCGATGTCGCCATCCGGATTCGTCACTTCCCACTGCACGAACGCCGGCGTGGGTTCGGCGACGCGGCTGCTGAGTTCAACCTGCATGCCGGTCATCTCACCGGTGCGGAACGCTCCGCCGACGCCGATCTGCTGCACGCGGATATCGACTGATTGACCGTGGGCGGCTGTGACCATCACCACGCTCAGCAGCCCCGTGAGCACCTTCAATATGGCCCCGAGATCCCATCTCATAGCCACAAGTGTAGCAGGCGAACCCGGCCGGACGGGCGAGCAGGCCTCGCACGCCCGCCACTTCCCCGACCCGCCCCGTTGACACAACTGTTCAAGAATACGCGGCAAACGTCCGATCACCGTCAAGTCCGCTTCTCACCAGACCGATGGCCCTGTCATGCTGCCCGCCGAACTGACATGGCTGGTGATCTCGCTGCTCATTGGCTCGACCGTGCTGATGTGCCTGAAGACCATCGGTGCGCACCTTCAGTACGGGCTGGACATCCACAATCTGCGCATTGAAGCGCACCGCATCCGACGCGAGCACAACCGCCAGCTCCAGGCGATGCGCGAAGAGAGCGACTCCGCCAAGCGCAACATGCGCCGCCGCCGGATGAAGGTGCCCGACGATCAACTCACCGGCGTGGAGGTCCTCGATGATGACGAGGCGGCCGCTGCGACCGCCGAAGTCGCCGCTGACGCCACCGAGCCTCCCCTCGCCCAAGCCGCGTGATGACCGGCCGTCAGCGCGAGGATGATGATCCACCCGTCGGCATCGCCGCAAGCTGTGCAAGAATCGCCGCATGCGATCGAATGCCGTTGTGCAGACACCGCAGTTCGAACTTCTCATTGGGCGAGTGCATGCGGTCGTCATCGAGGCCGAACCCGACGAGCAGCGAATCGAACCCGAGGATCCGCTTGATCGAGCCGACGACCGGGATCGACCCGCCCGTGCCGACAAGCACCGGGTCGCGATCGAACACCGCGCCGAGTCCCTGCCGGGCCGCTTCGAGATATGGCGAGTCGGTCGGCACGCGGATCGCCGGACTCATGCCGTGCGGATGAATCTCCCACTTAAAACCGGGCGGCGTTCGATCGTGGAGGAACCGGACGAGCCCGTCGTACACCGCCTGCGGATTCTGATCTGCAACGAGGCGGCAACTGACCTTGGCCGACGCCCGGCTGGCGATGACCGTCTTGGCCCCTTCATCAATGTAGCCGCCCCAGATGCCGTTGACGTCGCACGTCGGCCTTGCCCAGATGCGTTCGAGCGTCGAATAGCCGTGCTCACCGTGTGGCGAGGTCAGCCCGGCCGACTGCAGGAACTGCTGCTCATCGAAGCCGAGCGACCGCCATTGCTCGCGTTGTTCGCCGGTGACCTCCATGACATCGTCGTAGAACCCCGGGATCCGCACGCGGCCGGTAGCGTCGTGCAATTCACCGATGATCCGCGCCAGCGCGTTGATCGGATTGACGATCGCCCCGCCGTACGCCCCCGAGTGCAGGTCGTGACTCGGCCCGTGCAGCGTGATGTCCGTGTAGACGAGGCCGCGCAGCATCGTCGTGATCGCCGGCGTCTGAATGTCCCACATCCCCGTATCACAGACGATGCAGACGTCGGCGGCGAGTTCGTCGCGATGCTGTTCGAGGAACGGGTCGAGACTCGGGCTGCCGGACTCTTCTTCACCTTCAAGGATGATTGAGACGTTGACCGGCAACTCGCCGTGCACCGCTTTCCACGCGCGGATCGCCTCAATGAACGTCATGAGCTGGCCCTTATCATCGACGGCCCCGCGAGCAACGACGCGCTTGCCGTGCGGACCGTCGACGATGGTCGGCTCGAACGGGCCGGTCTCCCAGAGTTCGAGCGGGTCGGGCGGCTGCACGTCGTAATGCCCGTAATACAGGATTCGCGGCGCGCCGCCGCCCGCCGAGTGGTCGTGCGCGACGACCATCGGATGCCCCGCCGTCTGCCGTGCATCCGCCTCGAATCCCATGCCGCGCAACTGCTCGGCCAGCCACTCGGCGCAGCGGCGCGTCTCGTCAGCGTATTGCGGATTCGTGCTGATGCTCGGGATGCGGAGCAGTTCGCAAACACGCTCCACCGATGCGTCAAAAGCGGCATCCACGTGATCGAGAACCGGCTTGGGGTCAAAGCTCATCGTCCATGCTCCGTTCCAGCGACGGCCAGCGGCGGAAAGTGACACAACATCGAGCGACCGACCGCAAAGCGATCGGCGGGCATCGCATCGTACCATTGACTCATCTCGACTTGCGCGCCGTCTGTCGGCCGCCCGCCACCCCCGATCGGCACCGACCGGATCACGTTCAGTTGATCGTTCGCGCGAGGCGCGCGTTACGGCGGGAACGAAGCCGCGACGAGATACCCTGCCGCAAGGACGATCACGATCGAGAAGAAGAGGAACAGGATCCACCGCCGCAGGAATCGCTGCTGCGCATCGAACGCCATCACCGCGGGCGGCTCGATTTCAGCCGGCTGGCCGAGCAGGCCTTCCATCTCCGCGTAACTCCGCGCCGGACGCAGCCGAAAGTCACACCCGCAATTCGGACACTGCGCCACCCGCCCGCCGTGGAGCAGGTCGCCGTCATACCC
>SLJD01000128.1 GCA_007135295.1 Phycisphaerales bacterium | reverse complement strand
CGCGAACTGATGGGCGAAATCGAGTTCACCACCCTGCGTGCCGACGGCGTGGAGAAGGTTCGCGGGGGTTTGACCACCGTTGAGGAAGTTCTGTTCGTCACGAGCATGTGACGCGTTCACCCGAAGGCCGAACCATGTCCGCCCAGAGCACATTTGCCTACAAAGCCCGTGACTCGCAGGGACAGATGATCAGCGGTTCGCTGGTCGCGTCCAGCAGCAAAGAGGTCGGCGAGAAACTGCGCGCCGAAGGCAAATACGTGGTCTCGGTTGAGGACCACGCCATGAACGCGGGCACGCCGCTCGACCCCGAGCAGATCCGCCGCGACGAATCCGCCAAGCGCATCCGCCGGGAGGATGTCATCGGCTTCTGCCAGCAACTGTCGGTCATGCTTGAGACCGGCGTGCCGCTCACCGAAGCCCTCGACGCCTTCTGCCGCCAGACGCCGCGGCCCGAGTTCCGCAACGTCCTCAACACACTGCGCGAGGATATCTGCAGTGGCGAACCGTTCTCGACCGCCATGGCGAAGTGGCCCAGCGTCTTCCCCAACATGATGGTCAGTCTGATGAAGGCCTCGGAAGCGTCGGGAACGATGGCGATGATGCTCGGCCGTGTTGGCGAATATCTTGCCAAGGAACGCCGCACCGCCCGGCAGGTCAAGGGGGCGCTGAGCTACCCAATGTTCATGATCCTCGCCGGCCTGACCATGACCGTGTTTCTCATGGCATTCGTCCTGCCCAAGTTCGCGGAGATATACAGCAACCGTTCCGCGAACCTGCCCGCGCCGACGCAACTGCTCATGGCCGTCAGCGACTTCATCACCACGCAATACATCTACTACCTGCCGGCCGGGGTAGTCATCATCGTCATTACCTACATCTGGTCACAGACGTCAGCCGGGAGGCGACATATCGACTGGCTCAAACTTTCCACACCGATCATCGGCCCGATGTTCCAGCAGTTGTACCTCACGCGCGCCGCCCGGACGATGTCCACGCTCCTCGCCGCAGGCGTGAACCTCATTGACATCATCGGCATCTGCCGCGGCGTCACGCAGAACGCCTATTACGAAGACCTCTGGGACGACATGGAAACCGACGTCCGCGACGGCCAGCAGATCTCCCAGACCTGCTTCGAGTCGTCCATCATCCCCGCCAACGTCGCCTCGATGATTTCCGCCGGCGAGAAGTCCGGCCGGCTCTCCGATGTCATGGGCCGCATCGCCGAGTTCAGCGAAGAAGAACTCGATACCGCCGTCAAGCAGGCGACGTCCTTTATCGAGCCGATCATGATCATCGCCATGGGTCTGATGGTCGGCCTCGTCGCAATGGCCCTGCTCCTGCCGATCTTCAGCATGGGAACCGTCGTCACCCAGTAAAGTTCGCCGCGATTCCCACGCGAGCCGGGCAGTCCTCTGTCCCGGCGCCGTCCCCCGCTCAACACGGGCCCCTCACGCCCAGAACACGCCGAGAATCACTCACGCGCGACGCGCCAACTGGCCGCACCGGCCCCGGCGCGATACCGTGTCCACATGAGCATCGCCACTGAATCGCCGTCCCTCAACCGAACGCCGTTCCACCAGTACCACCTCGACCACGGTGGCCGCATGGTCGACTTCGCCGGCTGGGAAATGCCCATCCGGTACGGCTCGATCATCGACGAACACCACCAGGTCCGGACGAGCGGCGGGTTGTTCGACGTTTCCCACATGGGCCGGCTCCGGTTCACCGGCCGCGACGTTGTCCGCTTCCTCGACCGCATCTGCACCCGGCAGATCCACGGCATGCAGGACGGCCAGTGCCGCTACTCGCTCATCTGCAATGAAAATGGCGGATGCCGCGATGACGTGCTCGTCTACCGCCTGGCCGACGGCGAGTACCTCATGGTCTGCAACGCCGCCAACCGCGAAAAACTCCTCGATCACTTTGAGAAGGTGCGCGGCGACCTCGTCTTCAAACTCGAGGATCAGACCGAAAAGACCGCCATGGTCGCCATCCAGGGCCCGAAGGTCATGGACCTGCTCGCCAACTTCTCCAGCGAAGTCCCGAACCTGAAGAAGTTCCGCTTCACCCGCAAGAACCTGCTCGTCGCCAAGGTCATGATTTCGCGAACCGGGTACACCGGCGAAGACGGCGTCGAAGTGATCCTTCCCGCGTCGATGGCCGGCAAAGCCGTCGACATGATGCTCAAAGCCGCCAATGGCGATGAAGACCTCGTCAAGCCGATCGGCCTCGGCGCGCGCGATACGCTGCGCCTCGAAGCGGGGATGCCGCTCTACGACCACGAGATCAGCGAAGAACTCGACCCCCTCTCCGCCGGCCTGACGTTCGCCGTCAAACTCCAGAAAGGCGAGGAGAACCCGGACGTCGAACGCTTCATCGGCCAGGACGCCTTGCTCGCCGTCGCGGAACGCGGCCCCGAACGCAAACTCATCGGTCTGACGCTCGACGGCAAACGAAGCCCGCGCCAGGACATGAAAGTGCTCAGCGACGGCGACGAAGTCGGCTTCGTCACCAGCGGTTGCTTCAGCCCGACGCTCGAAAAGCCCATCGCCATGGCGTACGTCGCCGCTGAACTCGCCGAGCCCGGCCGCACCGTGCAGGTGGACTTCGGCCGCCAGCAGCACGATGCCACGACCGTGGCCCTGCCGTTCTACAAGCCGTCCTGACCTCGCAGACTGCCCCCACAGGCAGGTGATGTAAACGATACAATCGACCCGCTCCGCGCTCGGTCCTGTCCAGACGATGAAGAATGCGGTGCCACGGTCTCGGGCGCCGTGTTGAACAAAACCGAGGGTCTTCGTGTGCCGCATGTCGCCTTTGTCCCATTGACCGGTTTTCGCGTGCGTGAGCCGGAGATGCTTGAACTTGGCATGGCGATGCCGGGGTTGCGGCCCCGTATTGGTGCAATCGCTGGTCTGCCGGCGCTTGGGCTGCTTACGCTGGCCGGCATGACGCCCGAGCCGTGGACGTGCAGCTACCACGACGCGCCCGGAGTTGATGACGACCTCCTTGATGCTGTGCTCGCGCAACAGCCGACGATCGTCGCGATATCGGCGTTGACTGCCTCAATTCTGGATGCTTACGAACTCGCCGGGAAATTGCGCGAGCATAACGTGCCGACCATCATCGGCGGACTGCATGCCACAGCGTGCCCGGGTGAGGCCGAGGAGCATTGCGACGCGGTGGTCGTCGGTGATGGTGAACCGGTCTGGCAGGACGTGCTGAACGATGCGAAAACCGGCTCCCTGAGGCAGCGATATCAAGCGACGAAGCCGTTTGACCTGAGCAAGACGCCGCTTCCGCGGTTTGACCTGCTCGGCGATGCAAAGCGTCCTCGAATGACTATTCAGACGCAGCGCGGTTGCCCGTTTGCGTGTGAGTTCTGCGCCGCGAGTCGACTGCTCGGTCCGTTTCGCGAAAAACCAGTCGCGAATCTTGAGCATGAACTTGCCGCCATCCAGGTGATTGACCCGCAACCGATGATTGAACTTGCGGACGACAACACGTTTGCCGGACGGCGCGATCCGCGACCTCTGTTCGAAGCGCTGCGTCGGTCCAACGCGCGGTACTTCACCGAAGTTGACTGGCGCATCGGCGAACGGCCGGAACTCCTGAACGGCCTCGCGGCCTCCGGGTGTGTGCAGGTGCTGATTGGTGTTGAGTCACTGTTCTTTGATCCTCCCGGCATGGGGGCCAAGAGCGCGAGTCTTCAACGGATCATGGATGCCGTCAACGCGATCCAGTCATCAGGGATTGCCGTCATCGGATGTTTCATCGTCGGCTGCGATGGAGAGACTGCTGAATCCATGGATCGACTCGGCGAGTTTCTGACGGCGTGTCCGTTTGCGGATATTCAATTGACAATCCAGACGCCATTTCCGGGGACGGCGCTGTATCGTCGGCTGCGTGACACGGGGCGATTGCTTGAGGATCGTCACTGGGACTCATACACGCTGTTTGACGTGACGTATCGGCCCGACCAGCTTACGGTTCGTGAGCTTGAACAGGGCTTTCAAAAACTGGTGCAAACATGTTTCGCCGGCGGGCCGGCGCGTCGGCGGAAACAGTTGCGACGGGAGATCTGGCGTCGGCATCCGAAGCTTCAATCATGCGAATAAGCACCCTGCTGTATTTCCTGTTTGGCGATCGCGATGCCATCCTCACGATCGCACGCACACCGCATGCATGCTGGATCGCGTTGCTGCTGGTGCTGACCGGTGGTCTGGCGAGGAACTATGACAAGGAACCGGTGTTCCACGAGCCGATTCACGTGTTCGGGCCGCTGCTGGTCTCCACGCTGATCGGCGCCGGATTGTTTCTCGTTCTCTACGGGGCGGTTCGCCTGCGCGGACTCGGCGGGCCGGGCATCATGCGGGCGTTCGTGGTCTTTATCACGTTGTACTGGATGACGGCACCGATGGCGTGGCTGTATGGCATACCGACTGAACGTGTGATGGACATCGTCGCCGCGACGGAACTCAACCTCTGGACACTCGCGCTTGTGTCAGTCTGGCGTGTGCTTTTGATCGCATACGTTGCGTCGGTGATCTTCGGCACTTCAATGTTCGGCATGCTGATTCTGACGTGCGCCTATTCGAACATTGTCGTGACCGGGGTGTTGATCGCAACACCGTTTCCCGTGATCAACATCATGGGCGGCATCGAACTCAGTCAGAGTGAGGCGCTGATCTCCGGAATCGCAACGAATATTTTCCTGCTGAGTTTCATAACCATCCCGGTACTTGTCCTGGGGTCAGTCGTGGCTGCTTGCTTCCTCAGCAGTGCGTGGCGGGTGCCGGAGCCGGACGACGGCGGGCGATTGCGCGTGCACCGGTCCCTCATCATGTTCTCCGTCGCTGCAATGCTGTTCTGGCTGGCGCCTCTGCCCTTCACCCAGCCGGCGCAATCGCTGCGATACCGGACGGAGTCCGCACTCTTCGCCAGCCGCATCGACGAAGGCGTGCAGTTGATGCTCGACCACGCCCCGGAAGCGTACCCCCCGCACTGGGATCCGCCGCCTCGTCGCCTCTATGGCGAAACCGGGCCGGACGTGCTCGCTGTAATGCAACACCTCATTGACCGCGGCGCAGAGGACGAATGGGTGGCGACGCGATACGAAGACAAGTTGTTCCGCAATATGAGGAGGCAATTGCGGGCGCGTGATCTGCAACAGTTTGCAGCGGTGGCGAAGCACATTGACTCCGCTCCGGAGCTTCTCTGGGAAAATCGCCAAACGCTTCTGCGAGAAATGGAAAAGTCACACTCAGCAGAGAGGAAAGCATCACTCCAACGCCTGCAGGACATGGCGAAAGAGTACGCCTCGGCCAATGGGCTGGAATGGGACGATGATCCCGATTGAACACACGCGCGGCGCAGCGAGCACGCCGGAGCAAAAATAGAAAAACCGGCCGACAACGTCGAGCCGGTTCCGATCATTCAGTCGTATCCGGCCCGTCATCACTGATCCGGGGCGGTCCCGCCGATGTTCCACGAACAGTGCACCGCGCCGCCATCGCACTCATAGCTGACCCTGCCGTGACCCCCGCCTGCCTGGAACGCGGCAGACGTGCACTCGTCAAAGCGGGGACTGCACGGCTCATCGTCGCCGTCTCGCATCGCGATCATCTCACCCCACCGCAGGCCCATCATCACGTCTCCGGTCGCATCGGACGGCGCATTGATTCGCCCTTCAGCCGCGATCGAACCCGACCCGAGATCGACAACGAAAAACTCCATGGAATCGCCCGCGCGACTCTCACTGTGAGTGAACGCCAGCATCCGATCGCCGGTGCCGTTCTTGTACATCGCCACGCCGTCGGCAATCGGCATGGCCCGTGACTGGTCGGGCCGCATCGGCGCGA
Organism: Phycisphaerales bacterium; assembly: GCA_007135295.1. Classification (GTDB taxonomy): domain Bacteria; phylum Planctomycetota; class Phycisphaerae; order Phycisphaerales; family SM1A02; genus SLJD01. Next base: position 56 of record SLJD01000128.1, on the reverse strand, counting down.
TTTTCGCGGTAATATCGGCTTCGCCACCGACGGATTCGCCGACCATCTCGTACTTT
>SLJD01000150.1 GCA_007135295.1 Phycisphaerales bacterium | reverse complement strand
GCTTGTCAGAGATCGGCACACCTTGGGCCCGATAGACGTTCTGGACTTCTTCGAGCATGTACGAGTAGAGAGCTTCCTCGCCTTTAATCCGCAGAATGTCTGCCGGGATGAGCGGGCCTTCCGTCAACTGGTCGCCGGCCGAGACATAGTCGCCGCTGACAACCAGGATGGCTTTACTCTGTGGCACGTGATGGTCGTGTTCAAGGCCGCCTTCCGACACGACGCGAATGGTCATCTTCCCTTTGCGTTTGTCGGAGTAGAGTTCGACACGGCCGGAGATCTCTGCCGTAACAGCCGGATCTTTCGGCACGCGGGCTTCGAAAATCTCCGTAACCCGGGGAAGGCCCCCGACAATGTCGGCAGAACCGGCAACGCCTTTGGTCTGCCGGGCAAGCATGCCGCCGCGCGGAATTCGCTGCCCCTCTTCGACCTCAATTCGTGCCTTGGCCGGCAAGTGGTGGAAGTCGAGAATCTGCCCGTTCTCGTCCTCGATGATGATCTGCGGATGCATCTCACCGGTGTGTTCGATGACGATCAGTTCGTTCTTGACACCACCCTTGGACTGCTCTTCCCGAACGGTTTCGCCGATCACAATATCTTTGAACCGCACGATGCCTTCGATCTCAGCAAGGATCGGCGTCATATGCGGATCCCACTCGACGAGCACCTGGCCCTTGCGGGCCTTGTCGCCGGTGCGGACTCGAATCGAGGAGCCGTACGGGACCTTGTACTTGTCGAGTTCGCGGCCTTTGTCGTCAAGGACCGCGACCTCACCGTTCCGCCTGAGCGCGGTAAGGTACGATCCTTCACCGGTGTCGACCTCAACTTCGTTGCAGTCACGAAGTTCCACCGTGCCGGCATATTTCGCCTTGTGGCTGGTTTCAAGGAAACCACGGGTCGCAATGCCGCCGGTATGGAACGTCCGCATCGTGAGCTGCGTTCCCGGTTCGCCGATGGACTGAGCCGCGATGGTGCCGACGGCGAGCCCTTCTTCGACAAGCTGTCCGGTGGACATGTCCATCCCGTAGCAGAGAGCACATACGCCGCGCGGTGTGTCGCACGTCAGGGTGCTTCGCACTTGAACCGAATCAATGCCGAGTGCTTCGATTTTCTCAGCGATGCTGGTGGTGATGACCTGATTCTCTTCGACAATCAGTTCATCGGTAATGGGGTTGATGATTGTCTGGCGTGACGTTCGTCCGACGGTCATCTCGCTGAGCGGGACATCGACTTCCTCGCCCTTGTAAATGGCCCTCTTGCTGATGCCCCGTTTCGTGCCGCAATCGTGTTCGATCACAACGATGGACTGCGAGACATCGTACAGCTTGCGAGTGAGGTACCCTGAGTCGGCCGTCTTCAGCGCGGTATCCGCCAGTCCCTTCCGGGCGCCGTGGGTTGAGGAGAAGTACTCAAGAACATTCAGCCCTTCGCGGAAGTTCGCGCGAATCGGCGTTTCGATAATTTCGCCGCTGGGCTTGGCCATCAACCCTCGCATGCCGGCCAGCTGCTGCATCTGGCTGATGTTGCCTCGGGCACCGGAGACCGACATGAGGTACACCGGGTTGAGGTACCGCTCACCTTCCCGGGAATCGATCGGGTATTCCTCTCCCGTCTCAGGATCCCGCCGATCGTTGCGAAGAGTCTCCACAAGTCGTTTCGTGATCTGCTCCCGGCAATGCGCCCATTCATCGAGCAGCTGGTTGTGTCGCTCGCCGCGGGTGATGTCACCCTTGTCGTAATTGCGTTCGATGCGATCAACCTTTTTCTGTGTCTCGCCGAGCAGTTCTGTCTTGGATGCGGGGACGCGCATATCGGTGATGCTGATGGACAGGCCCGAAGTGGTGGACCACTTAAAGCCGGTCTCCTTCAGATCGTCAAGCAACTCGATTGTTGCTGCCCGACCAAGGCGTTCATACGTGTCGTCGATGACCCGGCTGCAGCCCTTCTTGCCCAAAGTGCAATTGTAGTAGGGCATCCCATCAGCAAGGATGTTGCTGAAAATAACGCGGCCAACAGTGGTTCGTACCCGCTGACGGTCCGCCATGGGCTCAGCGGGATCCCGCTCCGACTTGACCACCTGTTCGAAACGACTCAGTCGAACGAGGATCGGCTCGTGCAGGTCAACCTGGCCGAGGTCATACGCCAGCAGCGCCTCTTCCGGCGTGCGGAAGCTTCGAAGCTCGTTCTCCGGCTTCGGTTCATCGCCTTCCTCCAGATACGTGAGGAAGTATACGCCCATGACTATATCCTGACTCGGCGAAACGATGGGCTGCCCGTTGGCGGGGCTGAAGATGTTATGCGTTGACATCATCAGCACGTGGGCTTCCGCCTGTGCTTCGACTGACAGCGGCAGGTGGACGGCCATCTGGTCACCGTCAAAGTCTGCGTTGTAGCCTGTGCAGACGAGGGGGTGCAACATGATGGCATTGCCCTCGACAAGCACCGGTTCGAACGCCTGAATGCCCATTCGGTGCAGCGTCGGCGCGCGGTTGAGCAGGACAGGGTGCTGATAGATCACCTGCTCAAGGATGTCCCAGACCTCGGGGTCACGCCTTTCAAGCATCCGCTTGGCCGACTTGATCGTGTCCGCCAGCCCATGTTCCTTGAGCTTGCGGATGATGAACGGCTGATACAACTCAAGCGCGATCTTCTTGGGGAGCCCGCATTGATGAAGTTTGAGTTCCGGACCAACCACAATCACGGAGCGGGCCGAGTAATCGACACGCTTGCCGAGCAGGTTCTCACGGAACCGGCCCTGCTTACCCTTGATCATGTCGGTCAGGGACTTAAGCGGCCGATTCGATGAGCCGAGTACCGGACGACGGCACCGGCCGTTGTCAAACAGCGCATCGACCGCCTGTTGAAGCATCCGCTTCTCGTTGCGGATGATGACCTCTGGTGCGTTGAGGTCCATCAGCTTCTTGAGACGGTTGTTGCGGTTGATGATCCGCCGGTACAGATCATTGAGGTCGCTGGTGGCAAAGTTGCCCGATTCGAGCATGACCAGCGGGCGGAGATCCGGAGGAATGACCGGAACGACGTCCAGCACCATCCACGCCGGATCGTTTTCGGAATTCCGGATCTGCTCGATGACCTTCAGACGACGGGAGAGATCCCGGATCTTCTGCTTGCTGCGAGTCGCGTCAAGTTCATCACGTACCTCGCGGGCAAGCTCCCAGAGATCGGCCTGGTGAAGCAGTTCGCGGATCGCTTCGGCACCCATCTGGGCGGTAAACGAGGAGCGACCGTACTTTTCCTCGGCCTGGCGGTACTCGTCCTCCGTCAGCACTTGGCGGTATTCCAGATCAGTGGTTCCCGGATCAGTGACCACGTAATCCTGAAAATAGATGATTTTCTCGAGATCCGCCGTCTTCATCGCCAGCAGATTGCCGAGCCGCGACGGGACCGCCTTGAAGAACCAGATGTGCACGACAGGAGCGGCCAGGTTGATGTGGCCCATTCGCTTGCGACGGACGCGGCTGTGGGTGACCTTTACGCCGCACCGGTCACAGATAATGCCCTTGTACTTTGTGCCCTTGTATTTGCCGCAGGCACATTCGTAGTCGCGTTCCGGGCCAAAGATTCGTTCGCAGAACAGACCGTCGCGTTCCGGCCGGTACGTGCGGTAATTGATAGTCTCGGGCTTCTTGACTTCGCCGAAGCTCCACGAACGGATGTCATTGGGGCTGGCCAGCGAGATCTTCACTGAGCCGTAATCATTGACGCGATCGTAAACGGTTTCAGCCATGGTGTTGCTTTCCGCTCTCAACTGTCGGCCTGATGCCTTCAGTGCTGGAGAGTGTAAGGACTGTCAGATACTGCCTGCTGCCTCGAGCAAGATCGCGGCGTGGTTACAGAAGACTGCCGCCTTCAGACTGCTGCTTCTCCAGCGTGATGTTCATGCACAGGCCTCGAATCTCGTGGCAGAGCACGTCAAAGACGACCGGCATCCCGGCTTCAAGCGTGTTGGTGCCCTTGACCATCGAGTCGTAGATCTTGGTCCGGCCTTCGACATCGTCACTCTTGACGGTCAGCAGTTCCTGAAGGATATAGGCGGCGCCGTACGCTTCGAGGCCCCAGACCTCCATCTCGCCGAATCGCTGTCCCCCGGTACGGGCCTTGCCGCCGAGCGGCTGCTGGGTGATCAGCGAGTACGGGCCGGTCGCTCGTGCATGGATCTTGTCATCGACCAGGTGATGCAGCTTGAGCATGTACATGTAGCCAACGGTCGTCTTCTGCTTGAATGCTTCGCCTGTGCGACCGTCATACAGCTGCACTTTGCCGCCAAATGGGATTGTCGCCAGCAATTGATCCGGCCTGCCGGGATTCTCGCCGGTGCGTTCAAAATCATCGAGGAACTGTTCGACGTGCTGGTTGGCTTCCTCGATCGCCCCGAGCACTTCGGCTTCGCTGGCGCCGTCGAACACAGGCGTCATCGCCTGGAAGCCGAGCACCTTCGCCGCCCAGCCGAGATGCGTCTCAAGCAACTGGCCGACATTCATACGGCTCGGAACACCCAGCGGGTTCAGCAGCACATCGACCGGCGTGCCGTCTTCAAGAAACGGCATGTCTTCCTCGGGAACCACGCGGGCGATAACGCCCTTGTTGCCGTGGCGGCCGGCCATCTTGTCGCCCGCTGCAAGCTGTCGCTTGGTGGCGAGGTAGACCTTGACCATCTCAAGCACGCCGCTGGGAAGCTCGTCACCACGCTTCATGTGTGCGAGCCGGCGCTGCTTTTCATCCTCGATCGCCTGAATGCGGGGCCAGAACTGGTTGTAGATGACAAGGGCCTGCTCCTTGACTTCCTTGCTACCCTTGATCCACTTCTCGTTGAAGTTCTCAATCTGTTCGAGGATCACCTCAGGAATGTCTGACGCGCCGACACGCTGGCGAGTGGTTGGATCGACCATTTCGGTGCCGATCGCCTCATTGATCTGGCCGATCATCTGACGGAACAGCGCGATGGCTTTCTCGTTCATCTGCTGCTCGTACTCGGCCATCTCCTTTTTGAGATGTTTCTTCTGGTCGTCGTTCAGGTGCATGCGGCGACTGAACCGCTTTGCCCCGATGACGATCCCTTCCGTCCCGGCCGGTACTTCCAGCGAATCGTTCTTCACGTCCTCGCCGGCACGGCCGAAGATCGCGTGCAGCAGCTTTTCTTCGGGTGTCAGTTCACTCTTTGATTTCGGGCTGACCTTGCCGACGAGGATGTCGCCGGGCTTGACGCGGGCGCCGGTCCGGATGATGCCGTTCTCATCGAGATTCCGGAGCATTTTCTCCGAGACGTTCGGAATATCGCGGGTGAACTCTTCACGGCCGAGCTTCGTCTCGCGAATCTCGACATCGAAGCTGTCAATGTGGATCGATGTAAAAACATCGTCCTTGACCAGTCGCTCGGAGATGACGATTGCGTCCTCGAAATTGTAACCGTCGAACGTGTTGAACGCGGTGAGAACATCCTTGCCGATCGCCAGTTCGCCGTTCTGCGTCGAAGCGCCGTCAGCGATGATCTCGTCGGCCTTGACCTTCTGGCCGAGTCGCACAACCGGCTTCTGATTCTGGCAGGTCCGTTCGTTGAGGCCGACGAACTTCCGAAGCTCGTACTCGTCGGCGTTGTCAATGATGATGCGTTCTGCATCAACGTACGTCACCACGCCGCCGCGCTTCGCCCGGACGATCATGCCGGAATGTCCCCCGACAACCTTCTCCATGCCGGTCCCGACCATCGGGGGAGAGACTTTGATCAGGGGGACCGCCTGACGCTGCATGTTCGAGCCCATCAGCGCCCGGTTGGCGTCGTCGTGTTCCAGAAACGGAATCAAGGCCGCCGAAATGCCGACGATCTGCTTGGGCGAAATGTCGACATACTCGACCTCATTGGCGGGAACCTGAGCGAGCTCGCCATCGAGCCTGGCAAGCACTTGGCCTTCAGCGAGCCGACCGTCATCTTCCAGGACATCGGAAGTGGCGAGCACGGCCTTCATTTCCTGATCCGCCCGAAGGGAGGTGACTTTGTCGGTCACCTTACCGTTCTCCACCGTGCGGTACGGCGTCAAGAGAAAACCGTATTCGTCGATCTCCGAATAGATGCCTAGCGATGCGATCAGGCCGATGTTGGTGCCTTCCGGCGTTTCGATCGGACAGATGCGGCCGTAGTGAGAGATGTGCACGTCTCGAACTTCGAAGCCCGCTCGTTTCCGGTTCAGCCCGCCGGGCCCAAGCGCCGACAGACGCCGCTCGTGAACGAGCGTTGACAGCGGGTTCGTCTGATCGACAACCTGGCTCAGTTCACTGCGGCCGAAGAAGAAGTCGATTGCACTGCTGACGGACTTGCTGTTGATCAGGTCCGCGATCTTGCTCAGCTCATCGGGATCCTTGACGCTCATCCGTTCCTGGACTGTGCGCTTGAGCTTCAGAAAGCCCTTGCGCAATTCTTCCACGGCCAATTCATCCAACGTTCGGAGGCGGCGGTTGCCAAGGTGGTCGATGTCGTCGACGTGAGCCTTGTTTCGCTGGGCCCGCAGGTCCATCATGTACTGGATGACAGCAAGGAAATCCTGGGCCCGGATGTGCATGACATCCTCCGGGACATCCATGTCAAACTTCCGGTTGATCCGGAAACGTCCGACCTTGCCGAGCCGGTATCGGTTCTCGTCAAAGAACTTCTCGTTGAACAGGTCGCGCGCTTTGTCAACCTGCGGCGGGTTCCCCGGACGGAGACGGCTGTAGATCTTCAGCAGCGCCGCCTCGTGTTCGGAAACATCCGCTGAAAAATCAAGCTTTTCCTCAGCCAGGGTATTGAGAATCAGCGGATCCTGCGGCTTGGCGATGGCCCGAACACTCTTCAGTTCGGATGCCTGAATCGCTTCGATTGCTTCGCCGACCTGCACGCCGACACGGCACAGTTCCTCGCCAGTGTCCGTATCGATGATCAACTCCGCCGAGTAGTGTTCCGGCTTGAGCTTCTCGACGGGAATGTCCTCGACCTCGTAGAACAACTCGAGCAGTTTCTCCGTCGAGCTGAACTCTTCATCAAGGGCACGCATGAACGTCGTCGCAGCGATCTTCGTGGACTGATCGATCCGCATGGTCAGCACATCCTTCTTGCTGACCTCAAGCTCGATCCACGACCCCCGTTCGGGTATCACACGCGCGGAGTGCAGCGGTCGGTCTGCCACTGATGAAGCAATGGAGAAGTCCACGCCGGGCGAACGATGAAGCTGACTGACGATCACACGCTCTGCGCCATTCACGATGAACTCGCCGCCACCCATCATGATCGGCACTTCACCGAGGTAGATGTCCTCCTCGGGAATCTCATCCACGCCGTCCCGAACGAACCGTACGCGAACGCGGAACGGCTTGCCGTACGTCAGTCGAAGTTCGCGGCATTCGTCGGCCGTGTACCGCGGTTCATCCAAATCGTAATGGATGTATTCAAGCCGCATGGTTTCGTCATACGACTCAATGGGGAACACCTCGCGAAGCAGCGACTCAAGGCCGATGCTCAGATCACGAGAATCATGTGACTTGTCAAGCTGCAGAAAGCGCTCGTATGCCTCGCGCTGCACCTGCATGAGATTGGGGACGGGGATCGCATCGCCGCGCTTGGAGAAGTCGCGAACAGTCGTCGTGGTCATTGATCACCTCAGAAGTCGGCACGCAGTAGCCGCCGCAGTCCGGAGAAGCGTGAGGGTCGCCAATATGCAATTGTGAAAGTGTGCTGCCGCCAAGTTCACCATGCTATCCGAGATGAGGCGGTCAAACAACATTCCACCGGCATTTTCGCCCAAAAAATCTTGATTCGGCATTGATCTTGCTGTACCGGTTGGCGTTCGGGCCCTGGTAGGATCCCTGTTTCGAGAATCCTTGGCCGTCGTCCCAGAAGCATTCCCGTCAATTCGTGCACCGGGCTGGGAAAGTTCGGATGAAAATCGCCCCCGGGTGAAACCCGGGGGCGATGGTCCGTCAAACACGAGCCGGGTTACTTCAGGGTAACGGTCCCGCCGGCCTCTTCGATCTTGCCCTTGAGGGCCTCGGCGTCCTCCTTGCTGATCTTTTCCTTGATCGGCTTGGGGGTGTTGTCCACGAGGTCCTTGGCTTCCTTCAGGCCCAGTCCGGTCGCTTCGCGTACGACCTTGATGACTTGGATCTTCTTGTCGCCGCCCGATTCAAGGACGACATCAAACTCGGTCTGCTCTTCGGCCTCACCGCCGCCATCGCCGCCGCCCGGGCCAGCCATCATGACCGCTCCGCCGGCTGCTGGCTCGATGCCGTAAGTGTCTTTCATGTAATCCGCCAGATCGACCGCTTCCTTCAGGGTCAGACCGGCAATCTCGTCACCGATCTTAGAGATTTTTTCATCGTACGTTTTCGTGGCTTCTTCTGACATGCTGGCGTCACTCCGTTTGGAATCTACCCGTCCGAGAGGAGCCGTCCACACGGCTTTTAACCCCGAGGGGCCAGTCGAACGTGAAAGATGTTCTGTTGAGGGCGGTGGCGTAGCCGATCAACCGGCCTTTGCGACGGTTTCGCCGCGTTCCAGTCGTTCCTGAATCTCTTTTACCACGCCAAGGACTTTGCTGCCGGGTCCCTTGGCGCCGCCGACCACGTTCTGGGCCGGGCTGAGAACGACCTGAACCGCCTTGGCCTGAGCCTCCTCCCGAGTCGGGAATTCGGAAAGCCGCTTGACACCTTCTTCGCCGGCGTAGAACTCGCCTTCCAGCACTGCGCCGCGCAGTTCAAGGTCATGGATTTTCTTGGCCCAATCGACCAAGGCGCGGGCGACGTTGACCACGGACTCCGAACCATATGCGAGGGCGGCGGGCCCTTGGAGTGCGGGGCCGATTGCTTCCATCGGCGTGCCTTCAAAGACTTTGCGGGCAAGCGTGTTCTTGACCACGGTCAACTGGATGTCCTGCTCCCGCAAACTGTTGCGAAGGGCGTTGTTGTCGTTGGCGGGAATTCCGCGAATGTCGACCACAAGTGCGCCTTCCATGCCTTCAAAGCGCTTCTCGTAGTCGGACATGATCATTTCTTTGACGGGCTTGCTCATGGCGTGCTCCGGATGGCTGAACGAAAACTGCTCAGACGGCGACGGGAACTCCCGGCGTCATGGTGGCGCTGATTACGCACTTCTTCACGTACGTGCCCTTCGCAGCCGAGGGGCGGATTCGATAAATGGTGTCCATGAAGTACTGGAAGTTTTCGACAAGATCACTGTCAGGGAAGTCCATCTTGCCCAGCACCAGATGCACGTTGCCGCCATCATCGCTGCGGTATTCCAGCTTGCCGGCAGCGTATTCCTTCACCGCCGTTTCAACGTCGGGCGTCACCGTTCCGGCTTTTGGCGAGGGCATCAGCCCCTTGGGCCCGAGGACGCGACCAAGCTTGCCGACCACCTTCATCATGTCCGGTGATGCGACGGCCACATCAAACTCGAACCAGCCGCCTTCAATCTTCTCTGCCAGGTCTTCTCCGCCCGCCTCGACAGCACCGGCGGCCTTGGCGGCTTCAACCTTGTCATCAGGGCAGAAACAAACCACGCGGGCTGATTTGCCGACGCCCTTCGGCAGGGCGATTGACCCGCGCAGCTTCTGATCGGCTTGGCGGTTGTCAATGCCGAGGTGGACGCACACTTCCACAGTCTGATTGAAGCCGGGGCCGCGGAACTTCTTCAACGCCTTGACGGCCTCGTGAATTGGCTGAGGGCCATCCGGTTTGAGAGCCAGGTTGGCGCGAGATCGTTTGCTCAATCGTGGCATGATCAGTTCTCCACCGTCACGCCCATGGAACGGGCGGTCCCTTCAATGATCCGCATCGCGGCTTCAACGCTGCCTGCGTTGAGGTCGCTGATCTTCTCTTCCGCGATGCTCCGAACCTGCTCCTGGCTAATCGTGCCGACCTTGTTGCTGTGCGGCTCGCCGGAGCCCTTGTCAACGCCGGCGGCTTCCTTAATCAACACCGAAGCCGGCGAGGACTTGATCTCGAAATCAAACGACCGGTCGTTGTACACCGTAATGATGCACCCGACGACCTTGCCGTTGAGATCTTGGGTCCGTTCATTGAACTGCTGGATGAACTGGCCCGGATTGACCCCGTTGGCACCGAGGGCGGGCCCGATCGGCGGGCCGGGGGTAGCGCTGCCACCAGGCGCCATGATCTTGAATTGTTTTTCAACCTTCTTGGCCATGAAAATCTCCTGCCTCCCACCGCGCCCGCTTGCTGAAAGCGAAGAGCCACAGTCCCGGCCCGGGCCTGCGGCGCGCAGTGGTTCAAACGGTCTTGAATATCGAGCCGGGCAGTATAGCACGCATGGAAAACCGTGCAAGCTACCGCCTCGCCGCCCTGTCTATTGTTATACCATGCAAACGTAACGCGCGCCGAGCCTGTGGTTCTCAGTCGCGGAGTGCGAGACCGCAAAAGAGTTCGATTCCCAGCGCTATCGCATCGTCGTTGAAGTCAAAGGTGGGCTGGTGGAGACTCGGCATGCTTTCCTGGTCCGGCGGGCACAGACCGACAACGAAAAAGCACGCCGGCACCCGTTGTCCATAGAACGAGAAGTCCTCGCCGCCCATCACCGGGTGCTCGATGTCGAGGACCTGTTCTGGATCAATCGTCTGCCGGGCCACGGTGTTGAACACGTTCACCATCTCGTGGTCGTTGGACGTCACCGGATATCCCTCACGGTATTCAAACCGTGCGGCGCAGCCGTGACTGGCCGCAATGCCGTCGGCCAGTTCCGCCAGCCGCTTTCGGACAGTGGCCTGAACCTCCGGCTTCAGCGTGCGGACGGTCCCGGAGACCGTGGTCCGGCCGGGGATAATGTTGTGAGCGGTGCCCGAATGGAACTGCGTGACTGAGACCACAGCCGAGTCCAGCGGGCCGACATTGCGGGAGACGACCGACTGCAGGGCGCTGACAAGTTGGGAGCCCGCCACAATCGGATCCGCGCTGAGGTGGGGGAACGCTGCATGCGATCCGGTGCCTTCGATCGTGATCTCGAATGTGTCGGCCGCCGCAAGCAATGGTCCCGGGCGGGTTCCCACTTCACCGAGCGTCAGTTGCGGCCATCCGTGAAGGCCGAACATGTTTTCCACCGGGGGGCCAATCACAGAGCCATCCAGGCATCCATCATCGACCATCCGCTTGCCGCCGCCGCCACCTTCCTCGGCCGGCTGAAAGGTCAACGTTACCGGCCGGGGCAACTCCATCTCCTTCGACAGGCGAGCAAGGACGCGGCTGACGCCGATGAGAATCGTCGTGTGTCCATCGTGACCGCAGGCGTGCATGAGCCCATCCCGAGTGGACGCGTAAGGCAGGCCGGTCCGCTCACTGATCGGAAGTGCATCCATGTCAGCACGCAGACCGATCGCGCGATCGGCCCGGCCCGGCAGATGGCCGAGCACACCTGTCCCGCCGGCAAGTCCGCCGACATGGGCGATGCCAACCCGCTCGAGCTGCTCCTGCACGATCCCGCTGGTCCGATGTTCCTGATACCCCAACTCCGGATGCGAGTGCAGATCGCGCCGAAGGGCGGTCAAATCCTCAAGTTCCTCAGCGATGAGGTCCGTTAGACGATCAGTTGCGACGAAGGTTGCCATGTCCCCATCGTATCGCATTTTCTGTCTCGAATGCAGCATTCTGAGCCCAGCGGGGGACGAGTTCTGAGCACCGGGTGGCGTCCGAAAGGGGGGCGGTTACTTCAGCGCGGGCAAGCCTCGCTCGGCCCGACCCTCGTTTACTACCGCAAAGGCATTTTTGTTGTGGCGGATCAGCTTGGCAAGTTGCGACATGCTGACGCCAAGCACGCCGGCTGCTCCCGCCACGTCGTACCCTCGGGCGACGACAAGGTCCATTGCTTCCGCCAGAAGTGCCGGGTAGTCACGATGATTCGGGTTCACCGAGATCTGCCGGCCCTGGCGACGTGATTGCCAGAGTTCGCTTGGCTGGTAACGGTCACGATGGACCGGCCGCCGGTGTTTAACAGCAAGCTTCAGCCGCAACTGCTTGATCGCCTCGCTGCGGTTGATGTGCTGTTGTCGGCGGCGTCCGGCACTCGCTTCAATCTTCGTTGGCTCGTGGACGATACGAACGGCGGTCTCAACTTTGTTGCGATGCTGTCCGCCGGGACCACTGTCCCGTCCGAACGTCACCCGGCACTGCTTGAGCAGTTCCTTCTCATCAATCATGGACGGATGGACGGGCTCAGTGCGTGCGGGGGACATATTCGATAGTGTACGGCCGACGGGCAGCCGTCGCGATCACCGGCTGGTCAGTTCGGTTTGGGTCGATGCGGTCAGCGACAAGTCATCAAACAGTCCGGCCTTGTAACGATGAGCAGCGTATCCGGCGATCATGGCTGCGTTGTCGAGGCAATATTCCAAGGGGGGCAGCCGAAGGTCGAGCCCGCGGTCGACCGCAATGTGCTGCAGTTCCTTCCTGAGCTTTGAGTTTGCACTGACGCCGCCGCCTACAAGCAGGGAGAAGACGTTGTGCTGATCCAGGGCCCGGTTCAGATTACGAAGAATCGCTGTGACCGCTGCCCGTTGAAACGATGCGGCGAAGTCCGCTCGCTGTTGCTCGGAAAGGTCGCGGCTGTCACGCTCGAAATCAGCACTTTTTCCGTGCCCCGTTGGCCGGCCTCGAACCGCGTACAGCAGGGCGGTTTTCAATCCGCTGAAGGAATAGTCGAGTCGATCCCGGCCGAGGTCGGCGACGGGCAGTTTCACTGCATGCTCATCGCCGTCGGCCGCCAACTCATCAAGCTTCGGTCCACCCGGGTACCCCAGATGAAGCAATGCAGCCGCCTTGTCATATGCTTCACCAATTGCGTCGTCTATGGTCCTGCCCAGCAGTCGGATATCCGTCGGGCCAGTCAGGTGGAACAGACTTGTGTGTCCGCCGGAGACGACGAGTCCCATCGCAGGATATGTTGCGGGGTCCTCGTTTAGGAGTCCGCCCTGGAGATGCGCCACGATGTGATCGACGCCGAGCAGCGGCTTGTCGAGTGACCACGCCAGGGCTTTGGCCGCACTGACACCTACAAGCAGCGAGCCGATCAGGCCCGGCCGGTGACCGACCGCGATGGCGTCGAGTTCCCGCCATTCGACTCCTGCACAATTCATAGCTTTTCGGAGCACCGGCAGGAGCCGCTCAAGGTGCGCCCGGCTAGCGATTTCCGGTACGACGCCGAGATACTCTTCGTGCAACTCGTGTTGCGTAGCAATGACGTTGCTGAGCACTTCAACACCGCCGCGAACGACCGCCGCGGCGGTCTCATCACAGCTCGTCTCGATGCCCAGGATCAATGGGGTCGAGGCATCACTGCTCATCGTCGGGAGAACTGCTCGGGGATTTGTCCGGGCTAGCCTTGTCCTTCTCGTCGGTGCCTTTGTCATCAAGGCGCTGCAGGCGAAGACTTCGAAGTGCCATCTCAACGTCGCCGTCGACAATCCTGAACTCCCCAACGACTTTTCCATTGGCGTCGCGGACAGTCATGGTTCCGTCCTCAAGGGAATGGTCGGCATCGATCATCCGACCAGCAGCGGCTTCAGGCAAGTCCTGGAGCGAACGGATCTTCTCTTCGACATGTTCGACCTGTTCAAGAAGTTGCTGGCGGCGATCGCTGTACTGTTCCAGTTCCGTGGTCACGGTCGAAACACCGGGTTCAGTATCAGTGAAATGCGGCCAGTCCTCGCCGGCCAGCCGCAGCCGCATCGCTTCAAGTGCCCGGGCGAGTTGCACATCGCCGAGTTCATTTTCCAGCCATTCAGGATCATTCCATGAGGCTTCCTCACCCTCGGTCTGCCCCATGATCTCGTACGGGCGACGGTTGCGCATCATGGTGATGAAGTCCTCGTCCTCGACGGGAATCACGAGGCCAGGGTCGGGGTCGACTCCCCACGTTTCACTGTCCGGTCGACGATGCAGGTTCCGCCCGCTGGGAAGGTAGTAATAGCCCGCGGTATAACGCAAAGTTCCAGCACCATCCGGCAGGGGCCGCACCTCCTGAACCGATGCCTTGCCGAACGTTCGCATGCCGAGAACGCGGGCGCGGCTGTTGTCCCTCAACGCGCCGGAAACGACCTCACTGGCTGATGCAGAAGTCTGGTTGACAAGGACAAGCATGGGAGAGTCGGGTAATGTGTTCCGCGACCTCGCGCGGGTGGAGCGTTCCTTCTGCCCCCGGTTCTTGACCGAGACAATCTCGCCATCGTCAAGAAACAGATCCGCGACCTGAATGGCTGCGTCGAGTGAACCGCCCGGGTTGTTCCGCAGGTCAAGAATCAGTCCTTCCAGCCCCATGCCGTGCAGCCGCTGCATCGTCCGTTCCAGTTCGCCTGCACTATTGTCGGTGAACTGCGTCAACCGTACGTAGGCAATACGGTTGTCGGGGTCGAGCCAGTAATCCCAATCTTCATCAATGCGCTGCAGGCCCCGGACGGTCCGACTGACGATCCGCCGGCGGGTGATGGTCAATTCGGCTTCTTCACCGTCACGATGCCGGACGCGAACAGTCACATCGGTGCCTTCCTCGCCGACGAGCAGTTCGATGCATTCCTCGATCGTCATGCCGTACGTGGATTCGCCCTCAATCTCGAGGACCACGTCGCCCGGCAGCATCCCCGCTTCGAGTGCGGGCGAGTCGGGCAGGGGGGAGACGATCGTCAGATGCCCGTCCGTCATGTTCACTTCTGCCCCGATGCCGACGTACGTGCCCATGAGTTGGCGCTCAAACGCATCCTCATCCTGCGGCGGGACATAGGTTGTGTAGGGGTCATCGAGACTGTTCACGATGGCCTCGATGATCGCCCGCTGCATGGCGTCCTCGTCAACCGGCTCGGCAAAGCGATCAACCAGGACGCGGCGGACATCGATTATCGGGTTGAACCAGACGTATTCGCTTGAACGATCCGCCAGCGCAACAGGCAACTGGATAAAGAGTACACCGAACAGGATGACCAGTATGGCCGGCGCTGCGATCCTCTTGATTCTGGACATGGGCAATCTCTGGCTGCTTGACTTACAAATGCGGTGCGATGTGTCAGTTGATTGTAGTCATCAGCTCTGGGTGGGACGTACCGGGAGCAATCGTACCATCACACATCGCAGATGCCCGCGTGACTGAGTGTAGTTGTCACAGGCTATCAGACGGGATGCGAAGGGACGCTGCGTTTGTCGTCATGCCGCGAAAGCTCCAGTGCCCGCCCATGCACGCCGTCTCCTGCCGCGAGAAGCGCGTCGCACAACGTAGTGATCGCTGGAACGTCGGGGTAATCTGATCGCAGGCCGGCGAGCCGGTCAATCATCGGCGCGCCGTTCTCACGATACAGTCGTTTGAAGGCGTCCTTCACCGCATCGATATGCTGATTTGTATAGCCGTGCCGCGTCATCGCGATGGAGTTGATGGCACGTACTTCAGCCGGGTTGCCCTCGACGATCATGAACGGTGGAACATCTTTGCTGATTCGCGCCATCCCGCCTACGAACGCGCAGGTGCCCACAGTCGTGAAGTGATGAATGCCTGCGCCACCGCCGATGTTGGCGAAATCTTCCACACGGACATGGCCGGCGAGCATGACCTGATTGGCGACGACGATGTTATCGCCAAGCTTGCAGTCATGGGCGATATGCGCCGCCACCATAATCAGATTGTCGCTGCCGAGCCGCGTGACGCCGCCGCCATTGGCGGTGCCGCGGTGGATCGTCACGTGCTCACGGATGCTGTTGCGATCGCCGATCACACAGGTGGCCCGCTCGCCATTGAACTTCCGATCTTGCGGATCGGCTCCGATGACGGAAAACGGATAGACCATATTCTCCCGGCCGAGCGTCGTCAGGGCCTGGATCGTCACATGGTTGTGCAGGACGGTCCCATCGCCGATGCTGACCTCTGGGCCGATCACGCAATACGGCCCGATGCGCACCGAATCGGCGAGCTGAGCAGTCGGGTCAACGATGGCTGTCGGATCGATATGGGCCATGAGTGCATCCCGGCGGTCCGGTTAACACCGGTCAGGAACGTTCAGTCCTGTTCGGCGTCAACCATCATGAATCGGATCTGTGCCTCCGCGGTCAATTTGTCCGCCACAAACGCTTTGCATCTGACGGTACCTGTACGGGGTTTGGCTTGCACCGATTCGGCCTCCAGAACCAACTGGTCGCCTGGAACGACCGGGCGACGGAGTTTGACGCGGTCCAGACTAAGGAGAACGGCAATTTTGCCGGTATGCTCAAGTTTCTGGCTCATGAGCAGCCCTCCAAGCTGGGCCATCGCTTCAACAATCAGCACCCCCGGCATGATCGGTGTTCCCGGATAATGTCCCTGAAAGAACGGTTCGTTCATCGTGACATTCTTGATCCCGATGGCCCGACGGTCTCCCTCAACTTCGACAACCCTGTCCACGAGCAGCATCGGGTACCGGTGAGGCAGAATTCGCTGGATGCTGCGAACATCAAGCTGCTGGCCCGTCCCAACGGCCTGGCGTCGCCGGGTGACCTGCATCTGCTCCACAATCTTCTGACTCATCCGCTGATTTAGATCGTGGCCGGAGCGATGGGCGACAAAACGCCCGTAGACCTCACAACCGACAAGGTACAGGTCTCCGAGCAGATCGACGATCTTGTGACGAACCGGCTCATTGTCGAAGCGGTACGTGTTGTCAATCGGGCCGTCATCGCCGATGACCAGCACATCGCGCGGCGTCAGGTGTCGGCACATTCCCCGGTCCCACAGCGCCTGGGCTTCTTCCTTGAGTGAGTACGTTCGGGCCCGACAGATCTCGTGCCGATAGTTGCCGTTGTTCAACGCAAACGCCTGCGTCTGTCGTTCAATCCGGTCGATCTGCTGCCCATAGTCAAGATCAAAAACGATCTGAATACCATCTTCCTGAGTTGGGAAGGCGGCAAGCATGGCGCCGGATTCTTCAACGATGAGCGGTTCGGTGATCCGGTAGATCTGACGCGGACTGTCCTGCGCTTCAACGCCGACTTCGAGAATCGGATCCACGAACGGGGCCGCTGACCCGTCCCCACACGGCAGCTCAGGCCCGTCGATCTGAATCAGCGCGTTGTCAATACGCAATCCGGCCAGTGCTGACAGGCAGTGTTCGACGGTCTCGATAGACACTTCACCCTTGCGCAGGGTGGTCCGGCGAGCCCGTTTCGTGACGTTTTCGATCAGCGCCGGGATAAGGACCGGGGGGTCCTGATCAATCCGTTCGAAGACGATGCCATGGTTGGCGGGCGCGGGCTTGATCAACACGTTTGCATGCTCGCCAAGCAGTAGCCCCTTGCCCGACACATGAACGGGGCCGGCGACCGTGTGCTGCTTCGGCGTCGTCGAGGTCTCCGACAAGCTTTCTTCAACTGTTTGGAGCATCAGTCCCGCGTCGATCGGCCCTGTGATGCGTCGCCCTTGCCAGCCCGACCCGGCTGACTGGAGAGACGTTTCATCAAACGAGGTAGTTTACGGAGCGCCGCGATCTGACGCAATACTGCATGAGCGTCATCAGCCGGACTGCCGGTCTGCTCGCCGCCGGGAGGGACATCGCGGCCCACGCCCGCTTGGGCGCCGATTTTTGCCCCTCGGCCGATTCGAGCGTGTTCGATGATGCCGACTTGGCCGCCCAGCATCACCCAGTCCTCAAGCACAACCGACCCAGCAAGCGCGGTTCCACCAGCAATGACACAGTGCCTGCCAATTCGGCAATTGTGTGCGATCTGAACAAGATTGTCGACTTTCGTGCCGAAGCCGATTGTCGTGTCCCCGAACTTGCCGCGGTCAACGCATGTGCTGGCTCCGATCTCGACACGATCCTCAATCACAACGCGACCGTTGTGAGGCATCTTGACAAGGCCCGAACCATCAGATGTCGGCCGATAGCCGAAACCGTCAGCACCAATGCTTGCATTCTGATGAATGATCACATCAGCACCGATGGCACAGCGGGATCGAATCACGACGCCGCTGTGCAGCGCGGTTCGAGGGCCGATGCGTGAACCGGCATAAACGCATACTCCCGGATGCAGGACCACGTCGTCCTCTATGCGGCAACGCGGGCCGACCACAACATTCGGGCCGATTCTCGCTGACGGAGCGATTTCCGAAGTGGGGTCGACACAAGCCGACGCATGAATGCCCACATCCCAGCTGGGCTCAACCGGCGCAAAGATTCTGAGCAGTTCAGCCGTGGCCAGTTCAACGTTGTCAACAAGAATGGCCGGCCGCGGGTCACTCGGCAGGTCGCTGTGAAGCGTGCGGTCAACGAGCACCGCGCTTGCGCGGGAGTCAGGCCACTGCTTCAGGTACTGCGGTGAGGCGATAAACGCGATTTCGGCCTCATCAGCTTCAGCCAGTGAACTGACGTTGGTCACAAAAACATCGCCACTGCCGATCAGCTCGCCGCCGAGTCGTGAAGCCAACTCGCTAGTTCTGACACCATCGGCCGGTGCATTCATCGGAGCATTAAGCGTCTTTTTGGTCACCGGTTGGCGATGTAATCGAGCAGTTCGTCTGTCACATCGAGTCGCTGTGAGACATGAATTGTTCGTCGGGCTGAGATCTGTTGCTGAATCATCGATTCAGTGCCCGGCTCGAATTGGGGCGACGCGTCATCGATAAACACCACATCATAGCCAAATTCTTCGGCAAACTCCGAGGTGGCTTCCGACATGTCACGGTAGATATCGTGAAGCATGCGGCCCTTGCGGGTTTCAATCTTCTGCCGGGCGAACTCAACTTGGGTCTGAAACTCAACGGTCGCGTCACCCAGTTTGCGCATGGTCTCGTTGTATTCGTCACTGCCGACATCAAGGAACTCCAGTTCCTGTTCGAGTTCCTCGGCACGTTCCCGGGCCAGGCGCTGCCTGCGATCGAGTTCCTCGGAGAACTCCTGCAGTTCGCGGTCGGCTTCCTCGAGCGCGGGCAGGTTATTGAAGAGCCGCTCGATGTCCACAAACGCTGCCCGGATCGGTTCGGACTGTTGTTCGACAACGGTCACCGTCGTCGCCGGCCGGGCTGCGAGTGCCTGGTAGCCAAGGATAAGGAGCATGCAGGCGAACATGAGGAGAAGCGGTTGGGTGGCAATTGGCTGGCGGGAATGCATGGTTGGCGTCCTTTCACTGTCCTTCGGCTCTCAGCGCGGAAGCGCTGCGGATAACCCGCAAGCCGAACGGCAACTCACAGAATAAATCAACCGCTCGTTCGGCCGGCCTGGTACCGGTTGTTCATACGCGTGATCAATTCGTCAGTGATGTCAAGCTCCTCGCTGCTGAAAAGCATGCGTCGGCGGCCGAGCTGTTCATCAATCTGTGCTTCGCGAGATTGTTCCGCACGCGGGTTGATCTGGAGCGACGCGTCGGAGTCATCGATGAAGATCATGTCGTAGTTCTGGCTTTCTGCCAGGGAGCTGACCTCTCGTTTGATGGTCCGGAACAGTTCCTCGAGCATGAGAGATCGATCCACGTCGGATTTATGCATCTCCTGCTGCTGCCAGAATTCGAAGTTGATCATGTGCCAGGCCAGCTCATCGCGAAGCTCATCGCGATCCGGCCCGTGTTCCATCTGATTGATGCGCTGCTGCATCTCTTCGACTTCGCGCTCGCGCTGCTCAACTTGATCTCGGAGATGCTCCAGATGCTGGCGAATGTCCTGCATCATCTCATCCCGCTGATCGAGGCCTTCGAAAACACGCTGGAGATTGACCGTGGCGACGACCGGCTGCTTCGGCGCTACCAGGCCAGCCAGAGCTTGTGTGGCGATAACTCCCGTCAGAACCGCCAGAAGCAGAACGACAGGAAGACTGACTGTTGACTTGATGTGCTTCATGGTCTCAGGGTGCTTTCAACTGAAAATCTGACACATGCAGGTGAAATCGTTTTTTGGCAGGGGGCGCGCCTTGGAACTCGGTGCACAGCCACCGCACGACACCGCGCAAGGG
>SLJD01000438.1 GCA_007135295.1 Phycisphaerales bacterium | reverse complement strand
TGCCTCGGCCGACATTGGCGAGGGCGATCGCGGGACCGAAGGCGGCAACGGGGCGGCCGGCGGGGAAGGCAACGAGATTTACATCGTTCAGTTCGTCACCCAGCCGATCGCCGAGTATCGCGCCGACATTGAGGCGCTCGGCGGGACGATCCACAAGTTCCTCGCCCACCACGCTTACCTTGTGCGGATGGACGAGGCGACCCGCGAGCAGGTCGAAGGCCTCGAGCACGTCCGCTGGGTCGGCGCGTATCACCCGGCGTATCGGCTTGATCCCGCAATCGTCGAGGAGCTCACCGCCGAGCCGATCGCCATGGGCGCGGCCCGGTTCCGCGTGCAGGTGTTCGAGCGCGGCCTGGCGCAGAAGAACATCGTGGCCGACTTCATTGAGGGCATCGGCGGGCAGATCGACCTCAAGACGCCCAACGGGTTCATCGTCGAGGCGACGCTCTCGCCCGAGCAGCTCGTCAAGGTCGCGCATCGCAACGAGGTGATGTTCATCGATCGGTGGACGCCTGCCGAGGACGACATGGACATCGCCCGCGAGATCAGCGGCGCGAATTATGTAGAGAGCGTCGGCGGGTATACCGGCGAAGGCGTGCGCGGCGAAGTCAAGGATCGCAACATCAACCTCGATCACGCTGAGTTTCAGGCCATCCCGCCCATGGTCCGCACCGGCCTGTACACCGACCCGCATCACGGCACCGCGGCCTTCGGCATCATCTTCGCGTCAGGCGAGGGCAACTCGACCGCACGGGGCATGATTCCCGATGCCCAGGGGATTTTCTCCAACCGCCTCGACGTCGATGACCGCTATGCCCACACCGCCGAACTGCTTGAAGAACCCTATTATGGCGCGTTCCAGTCCAACAGTTGGGGCAACAGCCAGACCACCGACTACAACACGTACTCGATGGAGATGGACGACATCCTTTTCGACATGGATCTGCTCATCTTCCAATCGCAGAGCAACACCGGCGACCAGAATTCCCGGCCGCAGGCGTGGGCGAAGAACGTCGTCGCCGTCGGCGGTGTGCGGCACCAGAACACGCTGACCAAGTCCGACGATGAATGGGGCGGCAGCGCGAGCATCGGGCCCGCCGCCGACGGACGCATCAAGCCCGACTTCACGCACTTCTACGACTGGATCTTTACCACCGCCGGCGACGGCGGGTACACGGCCTCGTTCGGTGGGACGAGCGGAGCCACCCCCATCACCGCCGGACACTTTGGCCTGCTGCTCGAGATGTGGAACGATGGGATCTTCGGCAACGAGGTCGATCCAGACGCCAGCGTCTTCGAGAACCGGCCCGTCGCCACCACCTCCCGCGCATTGATGATCAACACCGCCGCCCAATACCCATTCACCGGGTTGGGCCACGATATGACCCGCGCTCACCAGGGCTGGGGCATGGCTGACGTCGGCCGTCTGTATGACCGCAGCGACCGGATGTTCATCGTTGATGCCGACGACATTCTCGAGAATCTTGAATCAAGAACCTACAGCTTCGAACCGGCGGTGGACGCCGACGCCCTGCGCGCGACGCTCGTCCATCTCGATCCGCCCGGTACCACCTCGTCCAACCTGCACCGCATCAACGACCTGACGCTTGAGGTCACCAGCCCCGGCGGTGAGACGTACTACGGCAACGTCGGGCTCATGGAAGGCGTCTGGTCCGAGCCGGCCGGTCAGCCGGGCGGCATCGACACCGTCGAGAACGTCTTCGTCGAAAATCCCGAGCCCGGGTCGTGGGAAATCACCGTCATCGCCTCCGAGATCAACGAGGACGGCGTGCCCGATGTTCCAGTGTTCGGCTCGACGTACTCGCTGGTCGTCTCCGGCGTCGATCCCGTCGGCCTTCCGGGCGATCTGACCGGTGACGGGACTGTCGGCGGGGCCGACCTTGGCATCCTGCTCAGCCAGTGGGGCGAGTGTGATGATCTCGGCGACTGCCCGGCCGACCTGACCGGTGACGGGACTGTCGGTGGGGCGGATCTCGGCGTCCTACTCTCGAACTGGTCAAATTGAGCCATTGGAGGGGGGCATTGCGGTCCCTGCTCCAGCCGGCTGCGAAGGGCGTGTTCGCGATGCATCCGGTCAGCACGCGCGTGAACTCGCCGAAGAATGACGACCCGGATCTGCTCAGACGCGCAGAGACTGCCTCCGCCAGAGGACCCGAGGACGATCAGGGAAGTTTGTTCGGCCCGTAAATCTGCGCGGTCCACGAGAGAAGGGCCGGATGGTGAGGCGCAGAAGCGGGAGGGCGGCGGCGAGGATGTCCAGGGGCATCGGCGTCAATGTCGTGCGGGACGTCGCCTTGAGGGACGAGCCGGTCCGCGGCCTTGCTCACACTCATGAGGCCTGCGGATCGGAGCCGACCCCCTGCACGGTGCCGGCGTGGTATACATTTCTCAACCGGCAGCCGAACGAACGGCGGCATTTCCGATACGGTGGCGGAGGTTGACGGAGCCGCGTTTTCGGGGCGTGGGCGGTACGGAACGTAGAATCGATCCCCGGGCGGGCACCGCGGTGCGGGTAGACCTCATGCACCGCCTGGGCAAAAGGCTGGCTCGACTGCAAGAACCGCCGGAGCCCGTGACATGGAGTGACAGAGATGGCTCTCCACAACGGGCGAGAGAAGACGCGGCTGAGGGCGAACGATGGAGACGCCCCGGCCGTGCTCGATCAGGAAGCATTCAGCGCGCGCTTTGAGGCGTCGGCTTCGACGCTGTGGTGCATTGCTGCGGGCGTTCTCGGAGACCGTAGTCTGGCTGACGATGTTCTGCAGGATGCTGCGCTGATCGCGCTGAGAAAACTTGATCAGTTTCAGCCGGGCACGAATTTCGTCGCCTGGGTTGGCCGGATCGTTCATCACGTCGCGCTTAACGCCGCTCGAAAGAACTCGCGTCAGCAAACAACCGCGACCGACCCGGCAATCATGGACCAGACAACGGCCGGCTCGGTATCGAAGCAGCGCAGCATGGACGAGAACGATCCGATCGATGACGAGGGGCGGCTCGGCGACAGCCAGCACAGCTTTGATGATCGCGTGCTCGCAGCCCTTCAACGCCTTGAGCCGACCGCGCGGGCCTGCCTGCTCCTGCGCACCATCCGCGAACTGTCGTACCGAGAAATTGCGGAGACGCTCAACATTCCTGAAGGAACCGCCATGAGCCACGTGCATCGCGCCCGACAATTGATGCGATCGTTGGCCGCCAGAGACGACACCATGGGAGTGACGGAAACGTGACCGTACCACATAAGTCAAATCAACCCGGCTATCGCCGGGACGGCGGACACGCCGATTTGATCGAGGCCTATCTCGACGGCCTGCTTACCGATGAACAGCGTCGGCATTTCGAGCAGCGCATTGTCGACGAGCCGCATCTCCGCGACGAACTTGATTGCCAGCAACGCGTCAATGAATCGCTGCGCCGGCAATTTCAACCACCCGAAAAATGGCGCATTGATTGGACGCGTCTTGCCAATGGCCTCCGGAACTCCGGCAATCCGGCAGCCGGCGCTGGTACTGTCGGCTGCGTCAGGACTGACGGCCGTGCCACCGGAGCCGTCGCCACCGGCCGGGCGACATCTGCTGCGAGGCGGTCGGATCGACATCAATGGTCGTTGCGGAACTCGCTTGCCCTTGCCGCTGCTGTGGCATTGTGCGTGACGGGAACATGGTTCGTGGTCGATGTCTTCCACTCCCGGTCAGCCGTTCCCGATCACATTTCGTATCTGCCGAGCACTCATCGTGAAATGCATGAGGTCTTTGACCACATGCAGGCCCTGAATTTCGAACCGGACTGGCTCTGTGAAACGCCGGAAGAGTTTACCGAAGCGTTCCGACAGCGGTTCGGCCGGCCGCTGGCGCTGCGGGGTGATTACGGCGGGACCGGGGTCATCGGGATGACCTACAGTTACACACTGACCCCGCGCACCATGGCGGTGCTGTTCGAGATTGAAGGCGTTGAACTGCTTGTTTTCGTCGACCGGATCGAATCCGATCGGCAGCCGCGACTTCCCGAGAACGTTGACCTGTCCATGCATCGGCGTGAGGTCGGCGGGTTCGTGCTGTACGAGGTGTCGCAACATGATCAGCCGCTTGCTCTCGACCTGTTCACATCGCCGCGATGATCTCTGCGTGGTGCCCGATGGTCTGCTTTCCTATCACGCACGAAGAATTGGAGAGATTGGCGAGGCGGGGATCTGCGCGATCTGCATGGCATGGAGAGGAGCGATGAGAGCACTCGCCGATTTACGCCCCGTGCGCACCGGTGGGGTCAAGGGGGGCGCAAGCGCTCGATACCTCGAGTCTCGGGCGCCCAACTGGACACACAAGGGCTTCACCATCGTCGAACTGCTCGTTGTCATCGGTGTGGTTGTGGTCCTGGTAGGCATGACGATGGTTGTGGGGGCGGCGGCGATGGAACGAGCGGAAATCAGCCGGACCCGAAGCACCATCAGTATTCTCGACATGACCGTCGACGCCTGGCAGACTGACGCGCGCCGAAAAGTGACGTGGGGAACGGATGGCGTTCCGGATGGTGCGGCTTACGACATGCAGGCCGAAACCGACGAGGTCTTTGTCATCACCGAATTGCTCGAGGTGCTGCTTCGCTCCGATGAAGCCACGCGCGTATTCAGCCGGATCAACGGCGATTTGCTCCATCACTACGAGGCGGGCGAATATCCTCACTGGATCATTACCGCCGCCGCGCGCAATGAGTTGGATGAGCGGTTCGACGGCGGCCTGACCGTTCTCGACCCTTGGGACACGCCGATCTATGCCCTGCATCCGGGCCGCCGATGGCAGCCCGAGGCACCCTATTACGATCCTGAATACCGCCGCGACCCCGACGGCACGTATCGAACCGATCGGGAACTGAAATATGGCGTGGCGCGCAATCGCCGCATCGCCTTCGTCTCCGCCGGCCCGAGCGGGCGATTTGGTTCGCTGAGCGGCCCCCAATATCCCGGTCTTGAGAAAGACAAGGCACACACGGCGGACAACATCTATTCATATTCTCTCGCCGACCCAATGCAGAAGTAGCGGCGCGGCACCGATCCCTGCTGCGTTCTGGCCAGGCCCTTCTTCGGACATTTGATGGCAGCGCCCCATTTCCATTCGGGTTCGGCGTGCGCCGCACTTTCTTCCCAGATGCTGCAATGGCATGGGCTGTCTTCGACATATCCCATAAGGGACGAAGTCCATGTCGTCACATCACGATTCGAATCGCGAACAATGCGCTGTGCGCGCGTGACTGGATTCGGGTCAGCAAGTGACGTCTGTTGCTGAAATGAGATCTTTCCGAAGGAAGGAGCAGGAGTGATGGAGGCAGCACGACCATTTATTCGTTTCTCGGGCATCACGGGCGGACTTGCTGTATCCGCAACAGCGCTGGCCGGCATCCTGATGCCAGCCGAACCGGCCACTGCCGAAGAGATCATTGACTTCGTCATCACGCTTGATGGTGACCAGGAAGTTCCGCCTGTCAACACGCCGGCTACGGGCAGCGGAACGGCCTCGCTTGATACGACAACGAACGAATTCAGTTGGGAGTTTGAGTACAGCGGACTTCTCGGCGAGGAGACGGCGGCTCACTTCCACGGCGATGCGCCCCGCTGCGCCAATGCCGGCGTTCAGGTGACTCTGGATTCTGGTAGTCCGAAAATCGGGTCAACGACGCTCACCGACGAACAGGCCGACGCCTTGATGGCGGGGCTGTGGTACGTCAACGTGCACTCGGATCTCCACCCGCCGGGCGAGATTCGCGGCCAGGTGGTGCCGGAGCCGGGAACCTACGCTTTATTCGCCGGTTTGGCGGCGTTTATTGGCGTACTTTTCTGGCGGCGCAGGCGCCTCCGGAGCGCGTAGGGGATCGGCTGGTCCCCGCCCGCCTGCCGTTCGTTGGGTTGGCGTTTCCCG
>SLJD01000424.1 GCA_007135295.1 Phycisphaerales bacterium | reverse complement strand
ATTTCCGGAGTCGAGCAAGTTCCGTCAACCCCTCATCCAGTCCGGGGCCGCGCGGTGAAAAAATACTCGAGCGGTTGGCCTTATCAAAGCTTGCCTTGAAGATGAGCGGCAGCTCGAGACGACGGCAGACAGCGACCAGATGTGAGGCAATCTCATCATTTGTTTCAGGTGATTCGAGCAGGCACGGGCCGGCGATGACCAGCATGGGGCGAGCTGTTCCGACCTCGAATCCGGCGATGGTCGCGCGTCGTATCATGACACCAGCGTATCCAAAAGTGTGCAACGGTTCTCCCGATTCGCTGAATGGAGGCAAAGAAAGCCACCCCCACAAGCCGATAGAAAGTCGGCCGACCGCCCCACCGGGTGTCCGACGCTGGTTCACGGTCGAAACCAGCAATGCCGCAGATACGTATAATTCCCTGACAAGGAATGGGTTACGTATTGAATCGGAGTGACTCTAATGGCCCGTATGCCCCGAGAACCCGAGGCCTTTGGCGAACAGGTTGCAGAGATCCTCAAGCGATCGTATCCCGACCGGCGAGCGGAACTGGCCGGGCCACTTGATCTCATTATCAATGGCAAGCATCTGGGCCTTGAGAACCTGTATCGAATGGTTCTGCACGAGCCAGACCGCGGCGTTGAGATCGTAGAGAGCTATCTTGATCGCCTGATGGAAGGTGACACGTTGTCCGCCATGCCGCTGCCGCTTTCGGTAGCAAAGCCGCGGATCATGCCGCGTATACAGCCGTTGAATATTTTTGACCATCTGGATCGCGAGCAGGTGGCGTACGTGCCCTTCGTCAACGACACGGTGGTGGTGTTTGTTATCGACATGCCGCAGATGACGGTGAGCATTACCGTTGAGCAGATGCTCCGCTGGGGTCTGCAGGCGGATGATCTGGACACCATCGCCCGTGAGAATCTCGAGCGGTATGCGCCGGAGCTCGAAGTACAGCTTGTCGAGTCGAGCGAAGGCGGACGTGCAGCCATCGTTGCCCGGCAGGATGGATACGACGCGGCCCGCCTGCTGCTCGGGACGTTGTGGGACCGGCTAGCCCCTCAACTCAAAGGGGACTTCTACGTCGCCACGCCGGCCCGCGACATGTTCCTTGCCATGACGTATGACCCCGACGAGTTCGTCGGGCGGCTGAAGCAGCGCGTCGACCGGGAATACAAACGGCTGCCGTATCCGATCACAAATGAATTCTTTGTGGTGACGCGGGATGGTGTGGCCGGTACGAAGGCCGCCTGACGCAGCCGAAGGCCTGATTCTGCGCCAGCCTATCGCCGTCGCTCCCAAATCAGGTGCGGCAATTGCGGTGCGATCAGGCGGTCCATGGCGGTTCGCACTGCATTGGTCGAACCGGGCATGGCAAAGAGAAACGTCTCGCCACCGGTCGAGGTTGGCCGGATGGTCAGGCCGCCGATCGCCCGCGTAAGCATCGCGGCACCGCCGATCTCTTGCCAGCTCAGCATCCGAAACAACTCACCGAATCCCTCAAGCACCACATCGAGGCGCTGCTCAATGATGTCGATGGTGGTGTCACGGGTGGAGATCCCGGTGCCGCCTGTGGTCAGAATGGCGTCAGTCTGCGGATCGCCGAGCCAGGCGTCGACGGCGGCACTGATCGCGTCAGCATCATCCGGAATCAGGCGGCGGTGTGCGATGTACATTCCGGCTGCTTCGCCGAGCTGGGCGATGAGATCGCCGCTTTCGTCGTCCTCGACCGTTCGGGTGTCAGAAACGGTCAGCACGGCAAGGCGGGGCGGGTGGTCTTCGGCCATGGCGGCCGCCCGGCGGGCATGGTCGGTCGGCGGGTCTGTCATGCCGGCAGTGTACCCGTGATGATTCGCCGCCGATGGGGCGGCCAGGGCGGGGGCAGGTCAGATTGCTACGATGAGCGAATGGACGTCATTGGACACGGCATTGATCTCGTAGAGAACTCGCGCATCGCCCGCATGCTCAATATGCACGGCCGGCGGTTTCTCGATCGATGCTTTACGGCACGGGAGCAGGCGTACGCGGAATCCGGCGGGCGCCGGAAAGTTGAACGATACGCCGCTCGGTTCGCCTGCAAGGAAGCGGTCATGAAGGTGCTCGGGACCGGCTGGCGCAGCGGCATATCCTGGCGAGATATTGAGGTCGTCCGCCTGCCATCAGGGCAGCCGACGGTTCAGGTGAGCGGCCGCAGCGCGGCGCTGGCGGCTGAACTCGGTATCACTGAGTGGCGTATTTCCCTCAGTCATACCGATACCTGTTCGGTGGCGAGCGTCCTTGGGGGGACCTGAAAATGACCCAGCTTGCATTTATGACTTAGAATGTGTTGCCAGTGTGGGGCGGTTGACTGTGCCCCCCGTTGCGATGAGTGGGGCGGTGCTTGAGAGGGATTCGCTGGGCCGGTTCAACTGACAATGGCAAAACGTCGCAACAACCCCGCGTTGTATGAGCTGATCCGGACCCGGGCGGACACACCCGCGCAGCGGCCCGATGTTCGCGATTACGGTTCGGACGGCTTGGCCGGAGATGATGGCGACAGCGGGCTCGACTGGGGCTGGATGAGTCCCGGCCATACCGTTCGACTGCCGATTGGATATCTGTTCCTTGCGGTGGCCGGTGTCTTGCTGCTGATCGTGCTGGCGTATGCACTCGGGTATGCCCGGGGGGATCAGGCCGTTCAGGCCCGCGATGATGCCCAGCGGTTCGAAGAGGTCTCCGATGAACTGGGCAGTGGCGTCGTCGATCCACTGCGCGGCGAAGCCGGTCAGGAAAACGGCGACGGGTCAGCCAGTGAGAGGGCGTCAAGTGACGGCGGCAACGACAACACTGGTGACCGCGCTTGGGGGCCGGTGGAGTCCGACCCGCGGGAGCGAGGGAACAACTATTACGTCCTGATCTACACGTGGCGGGCCAAAGCGGTTGAGTTGGCGGAGTTCTGTCGCGAGCATGGGCTTGAAGCGTATGTCCCTCCCGGCAATAATGAACTTCGCCACGTGATCGTGGTGCCTGGCTTTCCCAGCGGTGAGTTGGCGAGCCCACAGGCCCGGAGTCTTCAGCAGAGGATTCACGAGGTCGGCCGGAAGTGGGATCAGCTCAGCCGCGAGAATGACAATCTCCAGGGCGCTTACCTGCAACGGTATTGACGGCAGGCGCCTTTGATTTCCGAGAGTTGACGAACCCGAACCGAGGCCTGACCGACATGAGTATGCATCGAAGTCTGAAAACGAAGTCCGGCGCATTGAACCTGCACCGCAACGTCCTGACCCGGCCGGAGCGGGTTCGGCGGCTGATGTCCGAGGATCGATTTGATCCGAAGAAGGACACGCCGATCGGCCTCGTGAAGGTTGCCAACCGCAAGGTGGTTACGGGCAAGAAGAAGAAGACCACTACCGAGGATTGATCACCCCTCTGCCTCGCGGCGTGGTTTTGCCGACATGATCCACGGCCCGGCCCCAATTGGCCGGGCTGTTTGTTTGGCTGAGACGGGCGGGCTGGCACCACTGACCGGGGCTGCTCATCGCCGCCCTGCTTACTTGCGGTCATGCCGCTCGCCATGGCATGATCTGCCACCATGAATTACGACGACCTGATCAGCGACCGGGCGAAGTCCATCGATGTCTCCGGCATCCGGCGGGTGTTCGAACTCGGGGCAAAGCTTGAGAATCCAATTAATCTGTCGATTGGCCAGCCGCACTTCCCGGTTCCTGACGTGATGAAGCGGGCCGCGATCGAAGCAGTTGAGTCCGATCGCAATGGCTACACCCTGACCCAGGGCGATCCGACACTTCGCGAGCGGATTGCCGGGCATCTACGAGACGATGTGGGATGGACGATCGACGGCGAGACGCTGGATGTGATGGTGACCTCGGGGACGAGCGGGGCGCTGCTTCTGTCGTTTCTGGCGCTGCTTGACGCCGGTGATGAGGCGATCATTCCGGACCCATACTTCGTGATCTACCCGGCCCTCGGACCGATCACCGGCGGGACGATCCGGTACTGCGACACCTACCCGGATTTCCGCATGACGGCTGAACGGGTCGAGCCGCTGATCACCGACCGGACGCGACTGGTGCTGGTCGATTCGCCCGCCAATCCGACGGGGGTGGTCCTGAGTGATCGGGAACTGGCGGACCTTGCGGACCTCTGCCGCAGCCGAAACATCGTGCTGCTCTCCGATGAGATCTACGACGAGTTCATCTACGACGGGCACGATGGGAACGGTCGATGCCCCTCGCCGGCCCGGCACTGGTCCGGGACGCTGCTGATCCGGGGGTTCGGCAAGAGCTACGGTTGCACCGGATGGCGGATGGGGTATGCGGCGGGGCCACGGCCTTTGATTGCCCAGATGGCTAAACTTCAGCAGTACACCTTCGTGTGCGCCCCATCGATGGCGCAGCACGGTTGCCTGGCCGCTTTCGAAGCGGATATCTCCGGGCACGTCGAGGATTACCGACGCAAACGCGATCTGGTTTATGAGAAACTGGCGGATGTTGCCACGGTGACCAGGCCGAGTGGTGCGTTTTACGCATTCGTCGAGGTGCCGCCGAAGCTGGGGCTGACGGGAATGGAGTTCGTTGAGCGGGCCTTGGAGCGGAATGTTCTGATCATTCCCGGCAGCGTCTTCAGTCAGCGGGATACACATTTTCGGTTGAGCTATGCCGTCGACGATGCCCGGCTGGTTGAGGGGCTGGAGATTCTCCGGGAGTTGCTTGCCGGGGGCTGACGGCTGGATGCGGTGTGAATCCAGAGGGCAGGCCACTCTGCTGGGTTGGCCACGCTGGACATGGAAGATGGTTGCGGTATACTGCCCGACTCGGCGCACTTCGCAACAGTTGTTGGAACGTGGGTGCGAATTGCGCCTGGATGGAATCGAATCTCGGTTGGCCGGCGAAGTCAGTGTCAGAGTGCCAGAAGCAGGATAAGGATCCCACCATGCCACGGAAATGTCATTTCACCGGGGCCCGAACCCAACAGGGCAACCGTCTGCGATATCGAGGTAAGGCGAAGTATCTCGGCGGCATCGGCAAGAAGGTGACGTCCTGCACCCGTCGCACGTTCAAACCGAATCTGCAGAACGTGACGGCGGTAGTGGACGGCAAGCCCAAGCGTGTGCGAGTGTCCACCAAGGCGATCCGTCAGGGGCTGGTGACCAAGCCGCTCAAGCGGAAGTATGCCTACACCCGTCAGCAGAAGGCCGGCGGATAAGAGGTCCGCTCGCCCTGTGCCAGCCGCAGCGTAGTCGCAGCCGGCATTTCCATGATACAGATCAACACGGCCGCGCTGTTGAGCAGGGCGGCTTTTTCTGTGCAACGGCTCGTCGGGGGCCGCTTGTCGTGCTTGCTTCATCCGCCGTTGACAGAGTGGATGAAGGAAATTCAAGGTTTTTTGTGAAGTTTATTTGACCCGCCCAGATCTGGACGTACCGTATGGTGAGGTGGATTGACGCGACTTTCAGGGGTCATGCAGGCCGTACTTCCCAACATCTTGCGAAGTTCCTCGGCCGAGCCCAATCACTTTGTTTCGCGTTCGTTCACGCCAGGCTGGAAGAGGTTGGGTTGAATGTCTGTCTCATTCAGCTCTATTTGGGTGTTGTTCAGGGGCGGGCTGCCTGGATGGCGTGAAGAAAAAATCTGGACAGGGTAATCCCGCTTTTGCTGGCAGGCGGTTTGCTGGCGGGTGGCGGGGTCGAGGTTGTGTGGTGGCCGAGTGGTCACTCTGGCACCTGTCCCACGATAACGGCGGATGGCCAAGATGCCGTCAGCTGACAGATGAGGACCGGGATACACAGGACGTGTTCCAAGGCGATCAGCAATCTGATATCGACCGCGTCCGCGAGGCGACCGATCTTGTGCAGGTGATCGGTGAGCATGTGGCGCTCAAAGCCCGGGGCCGGGAATACCTCGGGCTCTGTCCTTTCCACGACGATCGTCAT
>SLJD01000084.1 GCA_007135295.1 Phycisphaerales bacterium | reverse complement strand
GCCGAGGCCGCCGGTGATCGCGACGCCGTCAGCCAGCGGCATGCGTGCGCCGACGAATCCGCCGGCCGTGAAACTGTCGCCCCAACTCGCGCCGGTCTCACGCGAGACGTTGAGGATCGGCCCGCCGAAGATCGTCAGGTCCGGATCGCGATAGGTCAACGTCGGTCGAAGGTGCAGGTGCTGAACGTCGCGCCACGGTTCCTCTCCGAGGACGGTCTCGCCGCTGAAGTTGTACCGATCGAACATGTGCGTGAAATTCGCGGAGACGATCCACTGTTCACTGAGCGCGAGACGGCCGCCGACCGTCGCGTCGAACGAGGTGACGGTGACGTCGCCCGCGGTGTCGAGGTCGGTGTTCAGCCGCCGCTCGCCCCGCGCGCCGACGTTGAACAGCAGCGGCGGCGGCGTGTGCTCCTCGCGGGCGTCCCGGTCGCGGCGGTTGGAATCACCATCGGCCCGGCTGTTCAGTTGCTGCGTCGACGGCTCATCAAGGGATTCAACCTCGAAGGCGAACGACGCCGCCCCGGAAGCGTCATTTGCGGCGAGGCCGGCGGCAGCGGCCACAACAAGCAACGGACGGGAAGCGGTGGGCATCACGGGCTCCTTTCGCGGCCGATGATTCGGCGTGGCAATGGAGACAGCGTACGGCCTCTGACCACCCCGTCAATCAGCCCACCCCCGAGACCGCAACCGGTCAACAGCCGCAGCATCCGCCATCAGGCGACGAACTGCAGTTTTCCGGCGTCATACCGGCTGACGGACTATCGCCGCTCAATCAGCAGTTTGCCCTCACATCGACGCGTCGGCCCGAACCCCGGCGGTGGATGATGACGCCCGCGATGATCAGTCGTCGCGTTCAGCCATGAATCGCAGCATGTCAAGGCACCGGCAGGCGTAGCCCCATTCGTTGTCGTACCAGGTGACGACCTTGAAGAATCGGTCGTTGAGCTCGATGCCGGCCGCAGCGTCGTAAATGCTGCTGTGAGCGTCGGTGATGAAATCTGTCGAGACAACGTCATCTTCGGTGTAGGCGAGCACGCCCTTCATCGGGCCCTCGGCGGCGGCCTTCATCGCGGCGTTGATGTCCTTGAGCGAGGTGGACTTGTTCGTGCGGAACGTCAGGTCAACGACGGAGACATCCGGCACGGGAACACGGAACGCCATCCCGGTGAGTTTGCCCTTGAGGTCGGGGATGCACAGCGTGACGGCTTTCGCGGCGCCGGTGGAGGCGGGGATGATGTTCGTGTAGCCGTTTCGCCCGCCGCGAAAGTCCTTCTTGCTCGGCCCGTCCTGCGTCGGCTGGGTGGCGGTGACGGCGTGGACGGTGGTCATCAGACCTTCTTCAAGGCCGAATTCATCATTGATGACCTTGGCAATGGGAGCGAGGCAGTTCGTTGTGCATGACGCGTTGGAGACGACCTGTTGCGTGTCGGGGTTGTAGTCGTCGTGGTTGACCTTGTAGGCGAATGTGGGGACCTGATCAGTGGATTTCGTCGGCGCGGAGATGAGCACTCGCTTCGCGCCGGCGTCGAGGTGCTTTTTCGCGTCTTCGTATTTTGTGAAGAGGCCGGTCGATTCGAGTACGTAATCGACACCGAGATCGCTCCACGGCAGATTCGCGGGGTCTTTTTCACTGAGCGCCCGGGTCGTCACGCCGTTGCAGGTGAAGCTGTCGTCGCCGGCGGAGATGTCCGCGTTGAACCGGCCGTGGGTCGAGTCGTACTTAAGCAGGTAGGCGAGGTTATCAGCCGGGACGAGGTCGTTGACGGCCTTGACCTCGAAGCCGCCCTGTTCGATCGCGGCCCGGAAAGCCAACCGCCCGATTCGACCGAATCCGTTAATCCCGATCGTGATCGCCATCGCGCTTCCAACTCCTCTCAGCAAACGTGTGTGAAATGGTCAATGAAAGATTGTCAAGATATGACCCTCGCAGCCGGGAATCAAATGCCCGCTGCCGCGGCGCCCGACTTTCTGTGACAAATGGGCGCGCTGCGTCAGCCCCCGCCCCGCCACGACCAGCCGACACCGGCTGGAACCTCTCACCTTCTCTTCGCAGCCCTTGCATCCGAACCGCTCCATGACACTCGCGGATCGAAAGGCAGGCCGTGGCGGGTGGCGAGGGAACTGACCGCCGACACACAACAGTTGAATGCGGACGATTTCGTTGTCAGCCGCGGCGCAGCCGGTCACTTCGCCCAGGTGACCGAGCCGTAGATGGCGCTGTCGCCGAGTTGCTCGGCGATTCGGAGCAACTGGTTGTATTTGGCGTTGCGGTCCGAACGGCACGGCGCACCGGTCTTGATCTGCCCGCAGTTCGTCGCGACGGCGAGGTCGGCAATCGTCGAGTCCTCAGTCTCGCCGGATCGGTGGCTGAGCACGGACGCGTAGCGGTGCCGCTTGCCGAGGTTCACCGCATCGAACGTTTCGCTGAGCGTGCCGATCTGGTTGACCTTGACGAGGATGGCGTTGGCGCAGTTCTCGTCGATGCCTCGCTGCAGGAACGTTCGGTTCGTAACGAACAGGTCGTCGCCAACGAGTTGAACGTTGTCGCCGATCCGTTCGGTGAGTTTCGCCCAGCCGGCCCAGTCGGCTTCGCCGAGGCCGTCCTCGATGGAGCGGATCGGGTATCGCTCGCACCAGTCGGCCCAGAGGTCGATGATCTCATCGCTCGTGGCGATGCGGTCGGGCTCGCTGGAGAAGAAGCAGTACCCGTCGCGGCCCTTCTCCCGGGCCTCGGCGGCGAGTTCGCTCATCGCGGGGTCGAGGGCGATGAAAATCTCCTCGCCGAACGCGTACCCGGCCTTGTCGACCGCCTCCTCGATAACGCGAAGGGCGTCTTCGTTGTCCTTGAGGTCTGGCGCAAAGCCGCCTTCATCGCCGACGGCGGTCGAAAGCCCGCGTTTCTTAAGGACGTTCTTGAGAGCGTGGTACGTCTCGACGCCGGCCCGCAGCGCTTCGCCGAAATTATCAAAGCCCCACGGCTGGATCATGAACTCCTGGAAGTCGACGGTGTTGTCGGCGTGCTTGCCGCCATTGAGAATGTTGAGCATTGGCACGGGCAGCATCTTCGCCCCGGTTCCGCCGAGGTACCGGTAGAGCGGCTGTTCGGTCGCGGCGGCGGCGGCGTGGGCGACGGCCATCGACACGCCGAGCGTCGCGTTCGCGCCGAGATTCGACTTGTTCTCCGTGCCGTCGAGCTCGATCATCGTTCGGTCGATGAGTTCCTGATCCCGGGCGTCGAGGCCAATAAGCGTGGCGGCGATGGTCTCGTTGACGTTGATGACGGCGCGGCTGACTTCCTTGCCGAGGTACCGGCTTACGTCGCCGTCGCGCAGTTCGACGGCCTCGTGCTCGCCGGTGCTCGCCCCGGACGGGACGGCGGCGCGTCCGACGTTGCCGCCGAACAGCGTCACCTCGCATTCAAGGGTCGGGTTGCCTCGTGAATCGAGAATCTGCCGGGCGTGAACGTCTTCGATGTCGAATTGCATGAATCTGATCCATTCGAAAATCGGTCGATCGGTGTGGCGGCGGGATCCCGGGAGTCGTCAGCACGACGCCCCACGAAGTTGGCGTTTCCTGACCATGACAGTGTAACGGCCGGGCGTGATCCGTTGCCACGCCGCGAACAACAGTGCCGATAATCAGATGCCGAGCAGGAGTGTAACGAAGAGCACCACCCACACGATGTCGAGAAAGTGCCAGTACGCCGCCATGAAATACACCGGCGCCCATCGGCGGGCATGGTACGCACCGGCGAACGCGCGGCCGGTGATCCACAGCAACGGCAGCATCCCGCCGAGCACGTGCGCTGCGTGGATACCGGTCATCACATAGAAGCCGGTCGCGGCAAAGCGCATCTGCTCATCGTCGACATCCATGAGGGCTGACTCGAGTCCCTCGGCCCACTGCAGCCACGCCTGCCCTTGCAGCAGCAGAAATCCCAGGCCGAGCGCCGAAGTCATGACCAGCGCCGCCCTGACCGCCACTGCTCGGCTGTTCCGTGCGCTTCGCAGAGCCCAGTGCATCGTCCCGCTGCTGACGATGAGCAGGGCCGTGCTGATCCACAGCCCGGCGGGCAGAGTCGGCAGGTCGAGTTCCGCCCACGCTTCGGACTGCAGCCGCATGACCAGGAAACCGATGATCGTCGCGCAGAACAGCACCGCAAGCGCCATCAGAAACAGCCACATCCCGAGCCGGCCTGCGTGAAAGCGCTGCTCCGGGGTGTCGAACGGCCCTTTTGTCTTGACGCCGCCGTTCTGCATCATGTCGTTTCAGCCGCCGATGTCGCGATCGAACGGTGGCCCGCACTGATCACGCTACCGACCGAGCTGTTCCAGAACCGCATCCGAATCGCCGGGCAGAAGATTTGGCGCGTAGGTCAGCGCATCGGTGGCGGCGAGGATGATGAACAAGGCCACAAATGCGATCGAGCCGACCAACACGAACGTATTGAATGGCCGGTCCCACCACAGGTGCATGAAGAACAGCACGACGAGCGTGGCTTTGACGGTGGCGATGCCCATGGCGACCCAGATGTCCAGGTCGCCCCAGCCGCCGGTGTGGAAGTCGATATATGCCGCCTCGACGGTCAGCCATGTCAACACGAGCAGGGCCAGGCCGTTGAGGACGAGGATCTTGATCGGCACGACGTGCCCAACGCCGTGATGGCCGTGTTCGTCGGCGTCGGCTTCCAAGTGATGTTTTTCTTCGCTCGCCATGTCGTTCATCCAACTTTCAGCCGGCATTGGCCGGCGGATTGCCCTGTCAATGTCCGAGCCGCTGCCGTGGCCGTCATATCAGGTAGAACAGCGGGAACAGGAAGATCCAGATCAGGTCGACGACGTGCCAGTACAGCCCGCCGAGGTCGACCGGCGTGAAGTATTCGCTTGAATACGTTCCCTGCACCGCGCGGATCAGCAGCCACATGATGAACAGGCCGCCGATGATCACGTGGATCCCGTGCAGGCCCGTCATCATGAAATAGATGTTGAAGAACATGTGCGCGTCTGCAGGTCGGTCGTCGCGCAGCATGTGATGGTGGACGATCTCTTCCTCGTCCTCGACCGGGTCAAGGCGCTCGGCGAGCAGACCGCGCGGCCCGCGAGCCGGCGGTTCGATGGCGGACGCGTCGACGTCGGCGGCCCCGCCCCAATCGTCGCGGGCGATGTCGCGCTGCTCCCGGTCGGCCATTTCGGCTTCATAGAGCTCGACGTAATACTCCGGCGGATCCTCATAGAACCGCACGCCGGGGTAAATGCCCTTCTCGAACTTGTCGGTGTACTCGAAGTACTTGATGACCATGAAGCCGGCAGCGCCGGCAAGGGTCAGCGCCAGGCAGATCACCAGCGGCCCCTTGCGGTTCATCTGCGCGTACGTGACCGCCATCGCCATGGTCATGGAACTGAGGATCAGCACGCACGTGTTCGTCGCGCCGAGCCAAGTATCGAGGTATTCGCTGCCGAACTGGAACAGTTCGGGGTTCCTCGCCCGCCAGATCGCGTACCCGCAGAACAGGCCGCCGAACAGCAGAATCTCCGTCGCCAGGAACAGCCACATGCCGAGTTTGCTGGCATCGAACTGCTGGCCCAGCGACTCGAAATGGTGCTGGAGATGCGGCGAATGGTGTTCGTCGTGTGTGTGTTCGTGACTCGACACGATGCTCGATTCCTCTCTTCGGCGGGGCGGCGGCGGCCGGGAGCCGGCGGACGCCCGTACGTCACGTCAGATTCTGCGGGCCAGTCAGCGGCTGCGGGGCGGCGGGGTGTCGCTGAACCCGTCAGCGGCGCTTTGCGCCCGGTAATAACCCTGCTCGGCCTCGTCCCACTGCAGCGTCGAGTAGTCGTAGCAGTCGCCGACCGTCGGCGGCTCGTCGAAGTTGTGGTGCGGCGGGGGCGAGGAACACTGCCACTCGAGCGAGCCGCCGCCCCACGGGTTCGTCGGGGCCTTTCGGCCGGCCCAGATC
>SLJD01000406.1 GCA_007135295.1 Phycisphaerales bacterium | reverse complement strand
CGTCGGGCTGGCCCTGCTGGCGACATCGCTGATCCGCCTGGTCAAGAATCTCAAGGGAGCGGTCCTGCGGCGGCTGGAGGGCGTCTTCGGCTCGTACTTCTTCCGCAACGACGGCACGTCCTACGTCGTCGGGGCCATGACGACCATTCTCGTGCAGACCAGCACCGTCAGCACGTCGCTTATGGTCCCCCTTGCCGGAGCCGGGGCCGTCAAGATGCGCCGCGTCTTCCCGTACATGCTCGGGGCAAACCTCGGCACGACGCTGACGAGCGTGATCGCGGCGACGGCCGTTGTGAATGTCAGCGGCACCGAGATCAACGAGCAGTTCTTCGCCGCCGTCGTGGCCATCGCCCATATCCTGTTCAATCTGGCGGGAACAGCGATCTGGTACCCGCTGCGGATCGTACCGATGTCGATCTCCAGCGCGTACGCGCGGTTGGCGGCCAGGTCGAAGAAGTATGCGGTACTCTTCCTGGTTACCGTCTTCGTCGTCATTCCGTTGATCGGACTGTTCGTCACCGAATTTCTGATCGCCTCTCCCATCGCGGACTGAGCGGATCCCATCAAGGAGGCCGGGTATGTTTCGTGAACTCTTTACTGCCATGCGCGCCGGGGACATCATGGACCAGGCCTTCGAAGAGTTCGACCAGATGCTCGAAAATGCGCACTGGATGTTCAGCGAAGCGAACAAGGTCATCCGCCGCGAAGCCGAGCCCGCCGATGTCCGCGACTCGATCTACGAACGCGATCAGGCCGTCAACGACCTGCTTCGATCCATCCGCCGCAAGATCGTCCGCCACCTGACCATCAACCCCGGCTATGACGTCGCGGCGGGCATCGTGCTCGTCAGTGTCGCCAAGGACGCCGAGCGCATCGGCGATTACTGCAAGAACGTCTTCGAGGTCGGTCGCTTCTACACCGACGATTTCCACGTGCCGCGGTACCACGAGCCGCTTGGTGAGATTCAGGGCGAGGTCAGCGAACTGTTCAACCGCGTGCGCAAGGCGTTTCGAAGCTCGAAAACCGCTGAAGCCCGCGCGACCATCGACGCCGCCCGCGAAATCCGCGCCCGCTGCGACTCGATCATCGAACAACTGCTGCGTGATGACACCAGCATGCACACGCATGAAGCCGTCGCGTACTCGCTGCTCGCCCGGCATTACAAACGCGTCTCCTCCCACCTCGCCAACATCTGCACCGCGGTGGTCGGCAACGTCGAAGACCTCGACTTCACCTGACCCCCGGAAGTGACCCCGGAAGACCCCCGCAAGTGAACCCCGGAAGATCCCCGGGAAGACCAACCCCCGGAAAAGTCCCGGAACACCCGGAAGAGTCCCGAGTTTCGGAAGACAAATCCCCGAAGGAACCCTCGAAGGGGCTGCCGGGGTATGCTGGGCGTGCTTCGAGAGGACACGTCCCTCCCATTGGCACGCGAGGGCGGCAATCGACGGAGTTCAAACGCATGCACCTGAACCTGCACGGCAAACGCGCGTACGTCTGCGGCTCGACGCAGGGGATCGGCCGGGCTGCGGCTGAACGCCTCGCGGCGGCCGGCGCGTCGATCACGCTCATCGCCCGCAACGAGGACGCGCTGCAACAGGTCCGGACATCGCTGCCGACCGAAGCCGGCCAGTCGCACCGCCACCTTGTCGCCGATTTCACGGACCCGTCGACGCTGGCCGAACGCGTCCCGGCGGATCTTGAAGCGGCCGGGCCGGTCCACATTCTGGTGAACAACACCGGCGGCCCGCCGCCCGGCCCGGCGTTCGAGGCGACGGCCGATCAGTACCTCGACGCGTTCCAGCAGCACCTGATCTGCAACCACCTGCTCGCCACCCGCGTCACCCCGGGCATGCGCGACAGCGGGTACGGCCGAATCATCAATGTCATCTCTACGTCCGTCCGCCAGCCGATCAAGGGCCTCGGCGTGTCGAACACGGTCCGCGGCGCGGTTGCGAGTTGGGCGAAGACGCTTGCCGGCGAACTCGGGCCGTGGGGCGTGACCGTCAACAACGTGCTGCCCGGCTTTACCGCGACGGCTCGGCTCGATTCAATCATCGCCGGCAAGGCGAAGAAAGCCGACTCCGACGCGCAGGCCATCGCCGACCAGATGAAAGAAGAAGTGCCGCTCCGCCGATTCGCCGAGCCGGAAGAGGTCGCCGCAGCGGTGGTCTTCCTCGCCTCGCCTGAGGCGGCGTACATCAGCGGCGTGTCGCTGCCGGTCGACGGCGGGCGGCTGGAGTGCCTGTGATGGGGATCGTCGCCATGATGAAGACACGCTCTGAAAGACGGCCCGCCGCCCTGACCGCCTGCCCGCCGGTGCAGCGGCTGTGACGTTCGTCGCCGTCTCCATCGCGGTTGAGACGCCTGGCGACGTAGGCCCGGCGATCGAGCAGGCCCGCGGCGCCGTCGACGCCGGCGCCCGGCTCATCGAGTGGCGCATCGACGGCCTGGCCAATGAACAACAGCCCGGCGAGGGACCGTCAAGCGGCGACGCGATGCTGCGACTGATCGCCGACGGCCCGGCCCCGTGCATCGTGACCTGCCGGCCGGCGTGGGAGGGCGGTTCGTGCGAAGCGCCGGAAGAGGTCCGCGCGAGTCTCTTCGAAGCGGCCCTGACCGCCGACACCCCGCCCAAGTACATCGACGTTGAGCTTCTCGCCATCGAAACCCCCGGGCCGGTGCGCGAGGTTCTCGAACAGTGGTCGGCCGGCGAATTGAACGGCGCCGCGCCTGATCGAACGGGGCTGATCGTTTCCTCGCATGATTTCGAAGGCCGGCCGGCGGATCTGCTTCAGCGCATCGAATCAGCGGTGCGGCTGCCGGTCGGCGATGTGCTCAAACTTGCCTGGCGGGCGCGGTCGCTGCGTGACAACCTGCAGGCGTTCGAGATCCTCGCTGACCGCCACATGCCGACAATCGCATTGTGCATGGGCCAGTTCGGACTGATGAGCCGCGTCCTCGCCGGGAAGTTCGGCGGGCTGCTCACCTTCGCCACGACCGACCCGGAGAATCGCACCGCATCCGGCCAGCCGACGGTTCATGAATTGATCGACCGCTACCACGCGGACCGGATCGACGGCGCGACGCGCGTGTACGGCGTGATCGGCTGGCCGGTCGAGCATTCGCGCGGGCCGATCATTCACAACGCCGGCTTCGAAGCGACGGGGCACAACGGCGTGTACCTGCCGCTTCCGATCCCGGCCGAGTATGAACATTTCAAGGCGACGGTCGCGGCGATGCTCGACGCGCGGTTCGCCGGCGGCCGATCGCTCGACTTCCGCGGCGCAAGCGTGACGATCCCGCACAAGACGCACCTGATCGACTTCGTGCGTGAATCGGGCGGGACCGTCGATGATGACGCTTCGGCCATCGGTGCCGCCAACACGCTCGTGGTCGGCGACGACGGTTCACTGCGATGCCTGAACACCGACGCGCGGGCGGTGGTCGATGCGCTTTGCGTCGCCATGGAGATTGACGCTGACGCGATCGCCGATCATCGCGTGGCGATTCTCGGCGCGGGCGGGATGGCCCGGGCGTCGGCCGCGGCCGTCAGCCGCCTCGGCGCGCCGACGGTGCTGTTCAACCGCACGCCGGCCAACGCCGCCGCCGTCGCGGAAGCCCTGCACGGCCGGCCGCTTCAGCAAGGCCAGGGCTTCACCGAAGTCGCCGTGGGCGACCCGGCGTCGATCGACTGCGACGGGTTCGACATCATCATCAACTGCACGTCGATCGGGATGGAAGGCGGGCCGATGCCTGACGCGTCGCCGCTCGACGCCCTCGCCGGCCGACCGGTGGAACTGACCGACGAGATCGCGGTACTCGACACGGTGTACACGCCGCTTCGCACGCCATTGCTCACACACGCCCGCGACGCCGGCGCGACCGCGATTGACGGGCGGCTCGTGTTCCTGCACCAGGCGGCCCGGCAGTTCGAGGCGTGGGTCGGCTCGCCGGCACCGCTCGACGTTTTTGACGCCGCGTTCAATGCCCCTGAAGATGCAGGCGGTCTGCTGGAGTAAGACCGCTGCCGGCGGACACCCCCGGGTCCCCCGGACCGCAGCGCCACGATCGAACGCCTGCGTCGCACGATCGCGGCGACAACTGACGGCACAGGCCGGACTGCACCCCGGACTTCACAGAAGAACTTCACAGACGAACTTCACAGACTGGCCTTCACAGACTGGGCTTCCCAGAAAGGGGATGAGAGATGGAACGGGCCACGCAGATCAAGCTTGCCGTCGCCAGCGTGATCATCGTCCTGATGGTGATCGTGATTCTTCAGAACACGGAAACCGTGGAAACGCAACTGCTGTTCTTCACGATCCCCCTGCCCCGCGCGCTGCTGCTGCTCGTGACATTGCTGCTCGGCTTCTTCAGCGGGTTGCTCTTCACCGCCTGGTGGTCGCGTCGCGGCCGGCGGTAAACATCTCATCACATCGAATGGAACACGCAAAACGACAGGAACCCCCGCCGTGCGAGGGTTCCTGGTCGAGTGCGCCTGGTCGATTGTGGTGGTGTCTTCGCGTTCGGGCGATTCTGACGCGAGCGTGTTATTCGGTCGCCCGGCCGATGAAGAAGCCGATCAGCCCGCAGACGAGTACGACGCCGAGCAGCGCGCCCGGCACGCCCCAGAACATTGTCTCCGACTCGGCGAAGTCCGTCGCGAGTTGGGGAGTGGCCCCGCCGACCGCGACCATCGCGATCAACGCGGTGATGACCAGGGCGGCCGCGGTGCCGATCATCGCGCCGACGCCGAATCCCGACCACGCGCCGTCGTAGGATTCGACCATCATCGGCATGCTGCCCATGGGCTGCTGTTCAAGCGACTCGCCGGGGCTCTCCGCGCCGGCTGATTCGAACAGGCCGGAGGCGTTGGCGGGCAGTTCGATCTCGTCATCTTCGCTGTTCAGCGCGTCTTCAATGAATTCCGCGCCGAGGGTCGTATCGTCCGACTCGCGCGTAAGGTCGAGCAGGCCGCTGCCCGAGCCGACCGATTCGAGACTGAGTTCCTCGTCGATCGCTTCGCCGGCATGGGTCTGTTCGGACTGGGGCTCGTGCTCGCCGTGGCCGCTGTCGAAGACGCTCACGCCGGTGTCGCCGCTCGTGTCCGTCAGGTCGAGACCGGATCCGCCGCCGGACTGATCGGGCTCGCGGACGTTGGGCTTTTCAGCGAGCTGGCCTTCGGACTGTTTTTCCGGCTGGCCTTCGTCGGCCGGGGCCTGCTGGTCGGCGCCGGTGTCGTCGACATCGAGGCCGAGGCCGGAAGCGCTCGCGCTGCTCGCCGAGTCTTCGAGGCCGAGCGGCATGTCGTCG
This sequence comes from Phycisphaerales bacterium, assembly GCA_007135295.1. GTDB lineage: Bacteria > Planctomycetota > Phycisphaerae > Phycisphaerales > SM1A02 > SLJD01. Next base: position 663 of record SLJD01000406.1, on the reverse strand, counting down.
TCATCGTCGTCGCCGCCGGCGAGGAGGTCGATCTGCTCGACCTTGAACATGAGTTTTTCGCGGTCGCGGAATTCCTGAATCTCGCCGCGCTTGGCCATCTCTTTGACTTCATCCTCGGACTTGCCGAGCTTCTGAGCGACCTCTTCGAGGGTGTAGAACATTTTGGCCATGGCGGTTGCCTCCCGGGCCCGGCGGGGCCCCATTTGAAGCGTTTCTTCGGTCACATGTGACGGCGCAGGCGAAACCGGACGCAGCCGCGCCAAGATGTACTACGCTACCGAACGCCACCGGTTCCCGCAAGACCCCGCCCGGCCGGTACGATGCAGCGATGGCCCGCGACGTGCAGGATCATTATTTCCGCCAGGCGAAGCGAGAGGGCTACCGCGCCCGGGCCGCGTACAAGCTGACGGAGATCGACGACCGCCGCAAAATCCTGCGAAAAGGCGACCGCGTGCTCGACTGCGGAGCCGCCCCGGGGGCGTGGCTGCAGGTCGCCGCCCGCCGCGTCGGCCCAAAGGGCGTGGTCGTCGGCATCGACCTCACCCCCATCAAGGGCAACTTCCGCGAGAACAATATCCACACGATCGAAGGGGATCTCACCACGATCGACGCGGAAGCCCTGCTGAAGCTCACCGGATCGGATAAGCCGTTCGACGTCGTGCG
>SLJD01000402.1 GCA_007135295.1 Phycisphaerales bacterium | reverse complement strand
TGATCCCGAAGTACTGGAAGGGCGAGAGCAGCCGGCGGTTGATCGCGTCGGGTAACCGGATCTCGGTGCTGGCTTGGCCGTCGAACCAACGGAATACGTCCAGTCCGTCCGCTCGCTCAGGCGTTGCAGTCATGCCCAGCAGCACCTTGGGCTGCACGTGTTCCAGCAGGCGCTGATACGTTGCGGCCTCTGCGTGGTGGAACTCGTCAATGACCACGTAGTCGTAGTGATCGGCCGGCAATTGATCGAGCCCGCGGCTGTGGTAGCTCTGGATCGAGCAGAACAGGTGGCGGTCCTGCTGCGGTTCATGGCCACCCACCAGCAGGTCGCCGAAGTTCTGATTACGCAGTACCGCTCGATATGTCTGCAACGCCTGATTCAGGATTTCCTGGCGGTGAGCAATGAACAGCAGCGATGGGTGTGACGGTTGTTCGCTGCTCCACTGCTTGTAATCGAACGCTGCGACCATCGTCTTGCCCGTACCCGTGGCTGCGACAAGCAGGTGGCGATGCTTGTCCTGCACTTCGCGCTCGGCGGCGAAGATGTCAAGGATCTCCTCCTGATACGGGTACGGGTGCAGATCGAAGTGCACCGTCGCCCGGCCCTCATCATCGCTGGAAGACCGTTCCCGTTCGATCGCCCGACGCAGCTTCGGCTGGCCCGCCTCGGTCAACGGCTCGAACTCCTCGTCGTTCCAGTAAGTCTCAAAGCTGGCGGTGATCTTCTGCCACAGATGCGGCAGTTCGTACTGACTGATCTTGGGCGTCCACTCCAGCCCTTCGGAGAGAGCGGCATGCGAGAGGTTCGCCGAGCCGACGTAAGCGCTGCCGAAGCCAGTGTCTCGGTGAATCATGTACGCCTTGGCGTGCAGGCGGGTGCGCTTGGTGTCGTAGCTGACACGCACTTCGGTGTTCGGCAATTCCAGTAGCGTCTCGATGGCCTTGGGATCCGTGGCGCCCATGTAGCTGGTGGTGATGATCCGCAGTCGCGGACCTTCCTCGCTCGGCTGTTCGCAGAGATGGCGCAGGGCGTCAAGGATCAGTCGCAAACCGCTCCATTTGATGAACGAGCACAGGATGTCCACCCGGTCGGCGGTGGCGATCTCCTTCTTCAGCTGCACCGCCAGTGCGGGGTCCAGTCGCGTGCCGGTAAGCAAGGCGCAGCGCGCAAGCGGCGTGTCTGGGCGCGGCAAATTCTCGTCTGGTCGTGCATGTACGGCCAGCAGCCGCTTGAGCGGACTGGACAGGCTCAGCCGCTGCTGCCAGTGACGCCCTGACGGCCGGCGGTGGAGCCTTGGGTGTAATCGGTGCATTCGCCGGCCGGAACGTCCAGCGCCTGCCGAGCAACGTCTACTGGAACGGCCTCGGCGTCTGGGGCATTCGTCTGTATCCGGGTTCCGAGGCGGCGTACTACCAGAGTCTTGACGGCTTTTATGAACGGCAGCGCACAAGCGGCGGCGGCTCTGACGACGAACCCGGCGCCGAGATCGACCCGCCCAACTGGGATCCCGCACTGCCCGAAGCGCCCGAAGGGTTGCTGGAGGAAGAGACCTTCCAACTGACCGACGAAGAAGCCGATTATCTGGCCGACCGTCTACGACGGCGGGCTCCGGACTCGCTGCTGCGCGAGTTGATCGACTGCCATACCGTCGTCGAAGAGGACATCACCTTTCCATGGCTGCATCCGGCGGCCAGCGATCTGCCGGCGGCGCTCAACCGGCTGCTCGAGCATGCCCGCTGCTTTTCAGAGATGATTCACGGTGCGGCGCTCCTCTACAACCTGCTCCTCGCCGAGCAGGCTAAATGGGACGAACTCGTCGCCGATTACCGGGGCCGCCTCGCGGAGTGGTGGGAGGAGTTGGTGGCGCGCAGCGCCGCGTTCGAGGAATGGGACCGTAAGGCGTTCTGGCAATTGGTTGCCGACGCCAATGGCCGCATTGCTCCACCGACTCGATCCTTTGTGGACGCGTGGTGCGATTGTGTCGAGCGAGCGAATTCGTTGCAAGCGTTGATCGACGACGGGGGCGTCCGCCAACTCATCGGTTCGCGCGAGCGCCGCTTGAAGCGGAGTCGGGCCCGCATCGACAATCGGCGCATGCTTGAGACGTGGAGCGGCGCCTCAGGCACCGCCCGGCTGGATTACCGGTGGAAACGGCCCGTGGCCGATTACCTCAACGACATGGCCGGAACTGCGGTGGGAGCATCGATCCATGCTTGAACCCAACAGCCGCCAGTTGCTGCGCGAACTGCTTCGCCCGCCTGCGGGCTTTCACTTTGACCGCGCCATCAGCACCACCTACACGCTCAATCTCATGTCGCTTCTCACCATGCCGGTGGCGTTCACGATGTTCGACCGGACGACGACGGACGGCACCGCGGCTCCCGATCCTCTCGCTCTGCTCCAGGCGATCCGTCAGCACGCCGATCGAATACACGTCTTCTGCCAGGCGAGCCGGATCGCCGTTCCCAAGCGGCACCACCTTCTTTTCGCCCATCTGGAGGATTCGGTGATCGAGGTCACCCCGCCGAGCGAGCACGGCATTTTTCATCCGAAACTGACCGTACTGCGCTTCGTGGGCGATCTCAGCGCGCTGCCGGAAGATCATCCCGACCGCGAGCAGTACGAACCGGTCGTTCGATACCGGCTGCTGTGCAGCACCCGGAATCTGACGTTCGATCGGTCGTGGGACACCATGCTCGTGCTGGAAGGCGATCTCGCGTCGCATCGACGCCGGCCGTTCGCCCGAAACCATCCGCTCGGCCGCTTCGTCGAAGCGCTGCCGGATCTGGCTATCCGCCCGGTCGATCAGGATGTGCGGAAGGCCTGCCGGCGGATGGCCGACGAACTTCGACGAGTGGATTTCGAACTGCCGGACCGGTTTGACGATCTGACGTTCTGGCCGATCGGACTCGGAAACGAGAAGATGAACTGGCCGTTTCCCGATGACATGGATCGGCTCTTGGTGATCTCGCCGTTCGTCTCTGACGATCTGCTTGGCTGGTTCGAGCCCCGTAAGAGCGCTGCGATCCTCGTCTCGCGGGACGAAACGCTGGACGAACTCGCGGACGAGACCATTGCGCAGGTCGAGGCCTACGTGCTCAATCCCTCCGCCGACGAACCAACGCGACAAACCCAAGCCGACGAAGAATCCGAGCGCCTCGGCGCCGAATCGGCCGACCCGTCTCACACAGACAACAAAGACGCGCCCGTATCGAGGTCCTCCGATGACTCGGCCGACGCTATTGACGACGAAACCGATGATCTCAGCGGCCTGCACGCCAAGGCATTTGTCGCCGACCGAGGCCGGCACACACACCTCTGGACCGGATCGGCCAACGCCACCGACGCCGCCTTTTCCGGAAACATCGAATTCCTCATCGAACTGCGCGGCCCGCGCCGGCGGTACGGCGTGCAGACGCTGGTGCGGCCGGCGGATCAGCGCGAGGCCCCCGGCGCCGAAGCAATGCACTTCGACAATCTGCTCGATCCCTACCACCGCGCCGATGAACCGACCGAGACCGATGAGGAGCGGCAGGAGGCCGAGCGGCTGGTCGATCAATGCCGCCGAACGCTGGCCGGGACCCAACTGGCGATCCACGTCGAATCTCCTGTCGACCCCAATGCCGAACCATTGCATCACGATGGAGAGGCGCAGTATCGCCTGCGCCTTGTCTCGGAATCAAAAGAGCCGGTCGCACTCGATGAACGGCTTTCGATCCGATGCCGGCCCGCGACGCTGCCGGACCATCGGAGCGCCGATTTACATGACGTGATGAACGACCGCGGCGTGGCGTTCGACGCCGTCTCGTTCAAGGCGATTACGGCCTTCGCCGCCTTCGACGTTGAAGCGAAGGTCGGCCGGGCCGGCTACCGCTCGTCGTTCGTCCTGAACCTGCCGCTCCGCGGCGCGCCAGCCGATCGGCACGAGCAACTGCTCACGGCGCTGCTCGCCAATCGCGAGCAACTTCTGCGATACCTGCTCATGCTTCTGGCCGAGAACGAGCACGACCTCCGCGCGATGGCCGAGTCGATCGATGCCGCCACGGAACAGCCGGGGCCGAACGTCGCCCACATGGATTACGGCCTGCCGCTGCTCGAACCGCTGCTCAAAACGCTTGAACACCAGCCGGCGCGTCTCGATCAGGTCGCGCGTCTCGTCGAGGACCTCGCCCGCCACGAACACGGCCGCGATCTGCTGCCCGAGGGATTCATGGACATGTGGCAGCCGATCTGGCAGGCGCGGAAGGAGGCGGCGCGGTGAGCGGGCCAAGCCGGCCGGATGTGGCCGAAATCCTCAGTTCCCTCAAGGACTTCCAGCGCGATTCGGTCGAGTACATTCTCAACCGGCTGTTTAGTCGCGACACCGCCAACCGCTTCCTGCTCGCCGACGAAGTCGGCCTGGGCAACACGATGGTGGCGCGCGGCGTGATCGCGCGAGTGGTCGACCAACTGTGGGAGCACAAGGAACGGATCGACATCGCCTACATCTGTTCGAACACCGAGATCGCCCGGCAGAACATCAACCGCCTGAACATCGTGCGCGATGCATCGTTCGAGCGGGCCTCCCGGCTGACGTTGCTGCCGATGCAGGTGCGGGATCTTCAGCGGAATCGGCTGAATTTCATTGCGTTGACGCCGGGGACTTCGTTCAACCTGCGCTCGAGTCTCGGCACCGCGGAGGAGCGCTGGATGCTCTACTGGCTGCTCCGCCGCGCCTGGCCGAAGATCACCGAGGGGGCGGGCGCGAAAAACGTACTGGAAGGTAACAAAGACCGTCAGCGGTTTCGCGACTGGATTCGCCGGTACGATCCGAAGGCCAGCATCGACGCCGGCCTCCAGCGGCAATTCGCCCTGAACCTCAAGGACCACGACCGCGAAGCCCGCCGGCGCGGCGAAATCACCTACGAACAGCAGTTTCGTGAACTGAGCGAGGCCTTTCGCCGCCGACGTCAGGCCAATCTTCCCGCCGAACTGCGCCGGGAGCGTGCAGCGCTGATCGGGGAATTGCGCGGCCTGCTCGCCGCCACGTGCATTCGCGCCCTCCAGCCGGATCTCATCGTCCTCGATGAATTCCAGCGCTTCCGCGATTTGCTTCGCCCGGACAACGACGCCGGTCAACTTGCTGAGCACTTATTCGAAGGCGAAGAAGCCCGCGTACTCCTCCTCTCGGCCACGCCTTACAAGATGTACACCGTCAACCACGAGCAGGAGGATGACCATCACGCCGACTTTCTGAACACCCTGACATTCCTGTTCAACGATGAATCTCGAACGGACGAACTGGCCGACCTGCTGAGAACCTATCGACGGCAGTTGTATCACCTCGGCGAGACCGAGATGTCGGACCTGAACCAAACGCGTAGTGCCATCGAGCAACGGCTCAGGCAGGTCATCTCGCGCACCGAGCGACTGGCCGTCTCCGATGATCGCAGCGGGATGCTGCGCGAGATCGACAACGAGCCGGAGCCGCTCCGCACATCCGACGTGACGGCCTATACGCATTTGCAACACGTCGCGCGTCTGCTGGATCGCGGCTCGGTCATTGAATACTGGAAGTCGGCGCCCTATCTCCTCAACTTCATGGAGAACTACGAACTGAAGCGCACGTTCCGGCAGCGCATCGAACACCCGCACTTCGAGCCGGCTCTGCGGCAGCGACTCCACCGATCGCGCGATCTGCTGCTCTCGGCCGAGAAGATGTCCGGCTATGAACCGCTCGATCCGGCCAACCCGCGTGTCCGCCGGCTCGTCGGCGAGTTGCTCGACAATGGCTCCTGGCGGATGCTGTGGCTCGCGCCGTCGCTGCCGTACCATCGACTCGGTGAACCGTTCGACGATGAAGACGCGCAGAACATGACCAAGCGGCTGATCTTCTCCGCTTGGTTCGTCGTCCCGCGGTCGCTCTCGGTGCTGCTGAGCTACGAGGCGGAGCGACGCATGATGCTTGCCGATCCGAACGAGGACACCGACTACGCGTCCTACGCCGATCGAAAGCCGCTTTTGAACCTGACGCATTCCCACGGT